>JAFALX010000286.1 GCA_019234035.1 Candidatus Dormiibacterota bacterium
AGTGAAGAGAAGCGACGGATCGTCGTGGGGGATGAGCGAGGCGCTGGGGAGCCGCAGATGCCCGCGCTCCTCGAAGAAGTGCAGGAAACGCTCCCGGATTTCGTGACTGCGCATGCTGCGATTTACTCCGGAGCTACGTCGCGATTCTAGACCGACCCCGCGCGGCGTGACGGTCGGCGGACCCGCGGATGTCGCTGGCAGAACCCGCCTCATGCGGGCGGGCTGTCACCGAACTCGCGGCGCAGATGGTCGACGGCGGCGCGCTGCAGCCTCGACACGTGCATCTGCGAGATGCCGAGGCGCTTGGCCACCTCGGTCTGCGGGAGCTGCTCGACGAAGCGCAGCGCCAGGATCTGCCGCTCGCGCGGGGTGAGGTGCGACATCACGCGCTCGAGCACCTCCTGTGCCTCGACACGCTCGAGGTTGGCGTCCTCGACGCCGAGCCGCTCTCCGAGCGTGCTGGCGTCCTCGCTGGACGCGCTGCTGCCCGTCGACTCGAGCGAGACCGTGTGCTGCGCGGGCGACACCTCGAGCGCGGCCAGCACCTCCTCCGGCGCCATGCCGAGACGCTCGCCGATCTCCGCCACGGTCGGGACGCGGCCGAGCTCGTTCTGCAGCTGCTGCGACGCACCGTTGACGCGCACCAGGTTCTCCTGCAGCCGTCGCGGTACGCGCACCGCCCAGGAGCGGTCGCGGAAGTATCGGCGGATCTCCCCGGCAATCGTCGGCGTCGCAAACGTCGAGAACTCGTTCTCCAGGGAGGGATCGAATCGCTCGATCGCCTGGATGAGGCCGACGAATCCGACCTGCTCGATGTCCTCCAGCGGCTCACCACGGTTGATGAACCGGCGCGCGATGTAGCGCACCAGATCGCTGTTCAGCTCGACGAGACGCTCACGAACCTTCGGGTCGCGGGTCTGGCGGTACTCGCGGAGCAACCGCTGGGTCTCCTCTCGTTCCGGCGTCTGAGCCGGCTTCGCCAGCGTCCTCTCTCGCGTGGCCACCGCGCCGCTCCGCCGCGGCGACGGGCTCACGACGCTCGGTATTTCGTGAGCCGGACGCGCAGACCTCCGGTGCGCTCGTCGACCTGGTACGTGCTCTGGTCGACGAAGAGTCCCATGAGGCGAAGCGCGAGGTCGGTGGCGGCGGCGTCCTCGAGCTGTGCTCGGTCTGCGGCGGCGTGCTCCTCGACAAGCGCTCGCGCCATCACAGCCTCGTGCTGGGCATGCTCGCGGGCGGCGATCTCGGTGTCGCGGTTCACGCTGCTGCGCACCGTCACCTCGAGGCCGCGCTTGTCGTGCTTGAAGGCGATCCGCACCTGCCCGGTGAGGAATCCCGAACCCTCGAGACAGCGGATCGCGTTGTCGAACGCCTGGGCCACGGCGATCGTGACCTCGTCGACCTGATCGACGTCGAGACCGGCGACGGCGCCGATCGCTCCGGCGGTCCTCTTCGCGACGACCGCATACGCCCGGTCCGCGGGGAGCCTGAGATCGGTGACCTGTGCCATCTCAGTTGGGACATACCCCCGCGAGCGAGGCGCGAAACGCGCGCCGTCCAGCGCTAGGAACCCTCGGTGACCGCTGCACCCGCCGCCTGGCCCTGCTCGATCGCCTCGGCGACCTCGGCCTCCCACTCCCGCTCCTCCTGCTCACGGCGCTTGGAGCGAACCCGCCAGAACGCGGCCGCGCCGCCGATGGCGCCGAGCAGCACCAGACCCTTCTTGCCCAGAGGAAACTTCATGGCCCGCTACCTCCCGTGTGGATGCTGTGTCGATTATCGACCGTCGCTCGTGAGGCCGCCCTCATGACAGCACATCCGCGCAGCGTCACGGTGTGCGCCGCGGCACCAGCGGCGCGTCACTCGCGGCGCGGCTCCGCCGGCGGCACCGTGACCGAGAGGCCGAGCTCGCGCAGCTGCGACGCGTCGACCGGTGCCGGAGAGCCCGTCATCACCTCCTGCGCCTGCTGGTTCTTCGGAAATGCGATGACGTCGCGAATGTTCTCCTCGCCCAGCCCCTCCATCACCAGACGGTCGATTCCACCGGCAAAGCCTCCGTGCGGCGGCACGCCGTACTCGAAGGCCTCCAGCAGGAACCCGAAGCGGCGGCGCGCCGTCTCCGCGTCGATGCCGATCGCGGCGAACACGCGGCGCTGCACCGCCGGGTCGATGATGCGGATGCTGCCGCTGCCGATCTCGCGACCGTTGAGGACGATGTCGTACGCGCGCGAGCGAACCTTCAGCGGATCGCTCTCGAGGATGTCGAGATCCTCGGCGTTGACCATCGTGAACGGGTGATGCGCCGGAGTGACGCCCCCGGTCTCCTCCACCGGTTCGAACATCGGAAACTCGGTCACCCAGATGATGTCGACGCGATCCGGGTCGTACAGCCCGCGTGTGCGGCCGAGCA
>JAFALX010000418.1 GCA_019234035.1 Candidatus Dormiibacterota bacterium
AGCGTCGTCCGCGACGCACGCGACGTGCTGGCGCCGCGTTTCACCGACTGGGAGATCGTGCTCGTCGACGACGGCAGCGTCGACGACTCGGTTGCCGTGGCGCGCGCAGCGCTGGGTGACGATGCTCATCGTCTGGTCGCCGTACGCCATGAGACCAAGCGTGGCTATGGCGCAACCGTCATGGACGGGCTCAGCGCGGCACGGGGCCGGCTGCTCGCCTTCATGGACGGGGATCGCCAGTTCGATGCCCGCGACATCGGCGTCATCGTCGACCGCCTGAGCGAGACCGGCGACGGCATGGTCGCCGGCATCCGCGCGGACCGAGCGGATCCGTGGCATCGCTCGGTCGTCAGCGGCGTGATGAACCGTCTCGTGCGCCTGCTGTACGGCATCCGCCGGCGCGACGTCGACTGCGGCCTCAAGGTGTTCCGCCGCGAGCTCTACGTGCAGGCGTCGCCGCTGCTGGCGCATTCCGCGCTCTTCAACACGGAGCTGTTCTTCAAGGCGCAGCGGCTCGGCTACGGCGTCGAGCAGATTCCGGTGCGGCACCTGCCGCGCGTCGCCGGCCGGCGCTCCGGCGGGCGGCTCATCCCGATCCTGCGCGCGCTGCGCGACCTCGTTCTCCTCCGCCTGCGTCTGGCAACGCAATGGCATCCTGACGCCGCGCAATCGGCCGCACATGCGTGGTTGCTGTTTCTGCCCGCGTTCGCGGCGTTTGTGATCACGCGGCTACCCTCGTTCTGGGAACCGCACTGGTACACCGACGAGGCCGGCTATGTCACCACCGCGCAGACGCTGCTGCACGGTCACACGCTCTACTCACAGATCTGGACCAACAAACCGCCGTTGACCGTGCTGGTGGTCGCGGCCCTCGTGCATCTCTTCGGGCCGAGCGAAGCGGCGCTGCACCTGGTCACCGCGGCGAGCGGGCTCGCAACCATCGGTGCGGTGTACTGGGCCGCGTGGCGGCTCCTGGGTCCGCGGCGAGCCGTGGTGGCGTCGCTCGTGGCAGCGCTCGCGCTGGGGCTTCCGGTGTTCGACGCCGAGCTGATGCTGCCGGAATCTCTGCTGATCGCGCCGGTGGCCTGGGCGGGCGCACTCATCGCGGTGCACCTTGCGCGACCCGGCTCAGATGCATCGTCCGGCGCCACCGGTGCGCAGCGGGGTCTCGCGCTGTGGCCCTTCGTCGCGGGCGCGCTCGTCGCCGTGGCGATCGCCTTCCAGCAATCCGCGCTGGCGGAGACGCTCGCGTTCACGCTCGCACTGCTGATCAGCCCGGTCGCGCGCCTGCGCGACGCCGCGGCATTCCTGGGGACGGTGATCGCGCTCACGGCCGCGTGGGTCATTGCGGTGATCGCGATCGCCGGCGCACACACGATCGGGTTCGCACTCGTCGGCTTCTACATCCAGTTCACCCAATCCGTGCTGCCGCAGGACCATGCGGGTGCGTTCGTGCACTTCGGTCTGGCCGTGCTCGCGGGGCTGCTCTTCGTGTTCGGCGCCATCCCGCTGCGCACGTCCGCGCGACCGATCTGGTTCTTCGTGCTGTGGGCCGGCGCGACGCTCATGGTCGCCGGGGTCTCCGGCCAGCCCTACGCCCACTACCTCACGCCCGCGGTGGCGCCGCTGGCGCTCTGCATCGCGTCGATGCACCGCATCCCGTTGCGCGGCATCACCGGCGCCCGGTTCCACAACGCGCTGCGCAGCGCGCCGCAGATCATCGGCGTTGTCATCGCCGCAGTCATGGCGAGCAACGCCGGTCTCGACTGGGTGTCGTCGCCAACGCCGTCGTCGATCCTCAACGGCAAGGCGATCAACAACAGCCGCAACTTCGGCGTGTACTACGTCGGCGCCATCCAGGCGGTGGTCGGCGCGCAGACCCGTCAGGACTGGGGCGATGGGTTCGACAGCCGCGTGCACGGCGACGCCGCCGTCGCGTCGTACATCCAGCGCGAAGGGCTCGGCAGCGCGCCGACCGTGGTCTGGTCGTCGGATGCGTGGGTGTATGCGCTGGCCCAGCTGCCGAACATGATGCCCACGCCGCCGATTTACAACGACGAGGTGCTGCTCGGCCAGAACGGCCCGGTCGCGTCGTACGTCGCCAATCTGAATCCGCAGGTCATCGTGACGTCCCTGGATGCGCTGGTCGAGTTTCCCGAGATCCAGAACCTGCTCAACACCAAGTACGTCGCGAGCTTCTGGTACAACCCGAACACCGTCTGGGTGCGCGCCGATCTCGTCGACCAATTGCCATAAGCAGACAACGTGGTCTGAGGCGGGGGGACCATATATCCGCTTTCCTCAAACAGTCCTCGGCCGGCGCTGCCGGCCTGTGGAACTCGGCGCGAATATGTGGTCCCCCCGCCCAGATGACGACACTGCTCACCGCATCGGAGCGGGAGATGGCGCTTGCCAGCGGGTTAGCGGGCACTTGCCTTTTGTGCGAAATGGGCGTACGTGTCGAACAGCCCCTTCTCGACGTCGACACCTGGCGCCCAGCCGAGTAACGTCCCTGCGCGCGAGACGTCCAGGCAGCTGCGTGACACCTCGCCGGGTGGCATGTCCACATGGTCCGGTGCGCCCTGGAAGCCTGCGGCGGCGCACAGGGTTTCGACAACACGGTTGACGGATGTCTCGCGGCCCGTGCCGATGTTGACGGCGCCGGTCGCCGCGCCGTGCACCGCTGCGACGTTCGCGCGGACGACGTCACCGACGTACACGAAGTCGCGCGTCTGCTCGCCGCTGCCGCGGACGATCGGCGCCTCACCGTTGACGAGCCGAACGCTGGTGATGGCGACGACGCCGGCCTCGCCGGTTCCGTCCTGGCCGGGTCCGTACACGTTGCCGTAGCGCAGCGCGAGCGTCGCGAACGCGCCGGCGCGTGCGAAGTATCCGAGGTACTGCTCCACCGCCCACTTTGCGGTTCCGTAAGGCGAGCGCGGTTGCGCACGCGTGTCCTCATCGCTCGGCAGCTCCTCTGCCGCTCCATACAGTGCGCCACCCGACGACGCCATCACCACGCGCGGGCATGCACCCTCACGCGCGGCATCGAGCACGCTGACCGTTCCCTGCACGTTGATGCGCGCGTCAGCAGCAGGATCGCGCCAGGAACGGTTGACTCCGCCCTGCGCCGCGAGATGCAGAACGGCGGTCGGCGAGAACGCGATGAGCGCGGCCCGCGCGTCCGCTTCGCGCACGTCACGCACGACGACGTCGCACGATCCGGGAAGTGCGCGATCCGACGGATGTGACAAATTGTCGATGACGAGCACGGCGCATCCATCGGCAAGCAGTGCCTCGACGCTGTGCACGCCGACGAAGCCGGCACCGCCGGTGACGACGACTCGCGCCTGCCCCGTCATACGGCAGGCGGCGGGGAGTGGATCACCGGGACAGAGGATCGCACGTCACCCGCCCCACACGGCGCGCGACGGTGTGTGCGGGCC
>JAFALX010000435.1 GCA_019234035.1 Candidatus Dormiibacterota bacterium
GAGCACCAATACCGCCACAAGGGCGGCGACGACGATGAGAATCACCACTCCCAAGGTTTGAGACCGTACTACACTCGCCCGGCCATGCTCGCGCGCACACCGCTGTACGACCGGCACGTTGCGGCTGGGGCACGAATGGTCGAGTTCGCGGGCTACTCGATGCCGTTGCAGTACACATCGATCCGCGAGGAGCACGTCGCGGTGCGCACGCGCGCCGGGTTGTTCGACCTCTCGCACATGGGCGAGGTGCGCATCGGCGGGGCGGGAGCGCTGCCGGCGGTCCAGTCGCTGCTCACCAACGACGCGTCGCGCGCGGCGGTCGGGGCTGCGATGTACAGCGTGATGTGCAACGAGCAGGGCGGCATCATCGACGACGTCGTCGCGTACCACGACGCCGGCGACTGGCTCGTGGTCGTCAATGCCGCGTGCCGCGCGAAGGACGTGGGGTGGATGCGGGAGCACGCCGGCGGCGCGAGCGTCGACGACGAGAGTGACGACATCGCACTGCTGGCAGTGCAGGGCCCGCGTGCGCTGCAGATCGTGCAGCGGCTGGTGCCGACGCCGATCGACGGCATCGCCGCCTTCCACTTCGAGCACGCGACCGTCGCCGGTGTTCCGGCGCTGCTCTCACGCACGGGCTACACCGGCGAGGACGGGTTCGAGCTGTACGTCGATGCCGCCGCAGCAGGAGATTTATGGGATGCCCTGTTGAGCGTAGGTAGGGAGGCGGAGGGGATGCTGCAATGCGGGCTCGGCGCCCGCGACACGCTTCGGCTGGAAGCGGGGCTGCGGTTGTACGGCCAGGACATGGACGACAGCACCGACCCGTACAGCTGCGGCCTCGGCTGGACCGTGAAGCTGGACAAGGGCGACTTCATCGGCGCCGAGGCGCTGCGCCGCCTCAACCCGAAGCAGCCGCCGCACCGCTTCATCGGCCTGCGGCTGCCCGAGCGCGCGATCGCCCGGCACGGCAACGACGTCTCGGCCGGGACTGTGGTCGGTCACGTCACCAGCGGAACGTTCAGCTTCACGCTCGGGTACGGCATCGCGACAGCGTCGGTGGCGTCGGACATGCCGCCGGACGCGCAGCTGAGCGTGAACATCAGAGGCACCGGCGTTGCGGCGGAACGCGTGCGCCTCCCCTTCTACCGCCGCAGCCAGGGAGCCTGACCATGCCCGATCTCTCCGCGTACCGGTTCACGTCCACCCATGAGTGGGTTCGGGTCGAGGATGGCAGCGCGACTGTGGGCATCAGCGATCACGCGCAATCGCAGCTCGGCGACGTGATCTTCGTCGAGCTCCCCGCGGTGGGCACGGTCCTCGCGCACGGGGACAAGTTCGGAGCCATCGAATCCGTGAAGGCGGCGAGCGACCTGTACTCGCCGGTGGGCGGGACCGTGGTGGAGGTGAACAGCGCGCTCGAGAATCAGCCCGAGCTGGTGAACAACGACCCCTACGCCGGCGGCTGGATGGTGCGCCTGGAGAATGTCAGCGAGGAGGGCGCCGTGCTGATGGACGGCGCGGCGTACACGGCGTCCGTCGGGGATTGAACTGGCGATTACGATTGGGGTCTTGCGGCGGGCTTGCCCCCTCCGTCGGGGATTGAACTGGCGATTAAGATTGGGGGGCTTGCGGGGGGCTTGCCCCCCGCCGCATGTGGTCAGCTAGCTCAGCTGGTTAGAGCGCGCGGTTCACATCCGCGAGGTCGAGGGTTCGAGTCCCCCGCTGACCACCACCCTGGTCGCGCCGATCCGCATGTTGCTGCGAAGCTTCCGCCTGCCTCCACGGGCGACCTGAACTCAGTCTGAGTCGAAGCTCGAGAGTCGGTGATTGGCCAACAGATAGTCGGCGAAGAGCGGGACAGTGAAGTCGCGCGGCCCCTACCTCCTCGGGTTCTAAGGAACCCGAAGACACCACGGTGATTCCTTAGATTCCCGATTTCTGCGTCGCGAACCTAGCTCTCGGCAACCAAGGCAGGCTCTACACTTTTCGTTGCGTGCCAACCCTTGGAGGGAGCGCCGTGAAGGTGGTGCAGGAGGCACCGGTCGAGGGCTGGTGCACGGATCCGTTCGGCCGCCACGAGGCGCGCTGGATGTCGGCCGGGCAGCCAACCAAGCTCGTGCGTGATGCCGGGGTGGACTCGTTCGACCCGCCGCCGGATGAGGCGCCGAGTTGCGAGATGGTGCGGATCGATCATCCCGAGGCTCAGCGCGCGGGAGACCTGCGTCGCGCCGATTCCGCGCAGAGTGGGAAGCCGTTCGACGATGGGGAAGCCGAAATGGCCGTCCTCGACGCGTTCGCCCAGACGATGCGGATCGGTTAGTCCGCACCACGCCGGCACCTGAGCCGATCGGGACGTTCGTGCTCTGATGGTCTCGTCGATCAGGTTCGAGGAGTGCGGCGATGACGGGCGATTACCGGGACCAGTACGGACAGGGATCGTCGAGGTTCCCACCGCCGCCGCCGCCGGGCAATCTGCCCGCGGGGTACCCGGAGGAGCAAAACCCCGCTCAGGGGTATGGACAGCAGGGATCGCGCGAATCGGGCTACCAGCAGCAGCCGGGATACCGGGGGCCGGATTCTGTGCGGCGCGGGGACTCGCGCACGGCCAGCCCCAGGTCTCGCGGACGCTCGCTGCTCTGGGTTGCGCTCGCGATCGTCAACGTCATCCTCGTGCTCGACTTCATCTTCTTGCTTGCCGGCGCCAACGATGTCGGCTTCGGACACATCGTGTACGGCGTCGGCAGTGCCCTCAACGCACCCTTCCGCAATCTCTTCAACATCACCGTGACGCGGCACGGCCACCCGGTGCAATGGGCCGATCTGATCGCCATCGTCATCTACACGGTTGCTGCAGTGATCATCGACCGGCTGATCGTCATCTTCACCACGCCGTCATCGCGGCCGAGCACATCGCCGCCATACCAAGGTTCGCCGCCGCGGTACTGACCGCTCAGCTGCGCCTGACACCGCAATTGTCCTTGTTACGCTTGACGCGATGACTGACGACCGCGCCGTCCTGCTGTTCGGTGAGACGTACCACCACCCCAACGTGCTGTACCGCACGCACTTTCTCGCTCCCGACCCCGTCATCGTCGTCGACCGCGGTGGCGACGACACCACGATGTGGGTGAGCACGCTCGAGGAGGGTCGCGCACGCAAGGAGGCGCGTGTCGGCACGGTGCGCTCGACGACCGAGCTGAACGTCGCAGACAAGATGCGGCAGGCGGGCAGCGAGCAGGACATGTGGGCGCTGCTGCTCGCAGAGGTGTGCCGCACGCAAGCGCTCAGCAGCGTCGCGGTCGACGGCGACTTTCCGGCGGTGCTCGCGGACAGCCTGCGCGCGCGCGACGTGGAGGTGGTGCCGCGGAGCGACCTCTACCGTCGCGAGCGGCGCATCAAGACGCAGCGCGAGATCGAGACGCTCGCGCACATCGAGACTGTCGCGATGGAAGGCGTGCAGCGCGCGATCGACATCATCGCGGCGGCGGACATCGAGGATGGGCTGCTCACCACCGGCGGCGGCACACCGATCTCCGGTCAGGACCTCATCGCCGCGGTGGAGGGCCGCATGCTCGAGATGGGCGGCGGCGCCGAGGACTCCATCTGCTGCGGGGGTCCCGAGTCGTCCGACCCACATCGCTCGTCGAGCGAGGTGCTGCGCGCCGGGTTGCCGATCGTGCTCGACATCTTTCCGTTCGACAAGTCCACTCGCTACTGGGGTGACATGACGCGAACGGTCGTGCGCGGCGACACGCCGCCTGAGGTGGAGCGCATGTGGGAGGCGGTGC
>JAFALX010000108.1 GCA_019234035.1 Candidatus Dormiibacterota bacterium
AGTCGGAGCGGTAGTTCTCGGCGGCGCCCGCCTCGATGAAACAAACGACGTGGTCGCCGAGGGCGTGCAGCGCGGCCACGGTGCTCGCCGGGTTGTCGAAGCCGTCGATGTCATACACGGTGGGGTTGATGGCGGGGCCGCCCACAAAACTGGCGAGGCCGGTGCCCATGTCGGTGCTGCTGCTCGTCGAGAGCGGATGACCGATCTCCCATTGCCAGCCGGTGGGAGCGGTGCTGGGGATCCAGCGCGACCCGCTCGGAGAGGGCGTGGGCGTGGAGGTCGGAGTTGGTGTGGGTGTCGGTGTTCCCGTGGACGTGGGAGTTGGCGACGACGTCGGGTTCGGCGACGGGTTCGTCCCACCGCTGGTCCCGGGGACGATATCGCGGACGATCTCCCACCCTCCCCAGGAGGGGAAGCTCGACATGTCCAACGCCGGCGCCGACTCGGCGCGCACAAGCGAACCGTCCGCGGCGACCATGTACGCGCCCGTGCCGTCGCCGGTCACGTGCAGCCCGCGAAACGCATAGACGCCAGGGAAGTACTGCGGCGTCGCCAGCGGTGGCGCTGCACCGAAGGAGTGGATGCCGCCGTAGGCATCGAGGGTCCAGCCGCCGTCCGGGTGACCCGACGAGTCGTAGTGGATGTCGAGTCCACGCGCGATGTCCCATCCCGCCCAGAAGGGCGCACCACCCAATGAGGGAGCACCACCGAAGGGATGGACTCCGCCCCACCCGTCGAGTGTGTAGCCGCTGGTGTGATTCGGAAGGACGACCAGCCCCCGGGCGATGTCCCATCCCGGCCAATACGCCTCATCGGTCACCGCCGGTGCCGAGCCGAAGGCGTGGACGCCACCCCAACCGTCGAGCTCCCATCCCCCGGAACCGTCCGGGAGCGTCACAAGCGACCGCGCGATGTCCCAGCCGGGCCAGTACGGACCACCGTTGGTATTGATGGTGTACCCGCCAAACGGATGAACACCGCCCCAGCCATCGAGCACCGCGCCCCCCGGTGCGGCCGCGACCGCACGGGTGGGTGAGCCGGCCCCCGCAAACGCAAACAGCGGGACCAGGATCAGAGGAAGAACCACCAGGATGCGACGGCGCGGATACAGCGATGCCATGCCCGTGAGGGTGCGGCGGGTCGAGTGACGTATCGGCCCATCTGACGTCACGACGCCGTCGTGGCGTGTGACGGAGCGCCGGCGATCGCTGCCTGCTCCGGACCGAGCGACAGTTTTGTAGTAGGTCGTTCACCGGATGTACCGGCCGCTGATGACCGGTCACACTCCACTCAAGGTTCTGCCGGGAGCGGCGGCGACGGCATGAGAGGGTGGCCCGCTAGGGGGTATTCAGTGTTTGGCGCCTATGGGGTAGGTCTCGTCCACTCGCATCCGCGCGCGAGATCGGCGGACGTTTGAGCGAGATGGTTGGTTTGAGGGGGTCCTCTTTGCCGGCGGCGGCGCGTACGGAGACGCACCGGCCGCAGGACGGTTCTGACACGGCGCTCGTGCGCGCAGACAGCCCGGCACCTCTCCGGCAGAGATTCATTCGTCGTGTGCGCATCAGCAACGTCACTGGTCGGGAATGCGGCGACAAGCCGCTTTGAGGGGAGGCAAACGTGGACAGGGAACTGAACCGGGAGGCGCAGTTACGACGCGTACACGGGAAAGCAGGGCATCGGCGAGCCTCGGGGCGGAGCCGCGTGCATCGCAGCATATCTATGGGAAGGCAGTCATGATCCAGCTGGAAGAGCGGGAAGTTCGCGGTCAACCACTCACGTCAACGCGCTCGCTTCGCGCCCTGCTCGTGGGCGCGGGTCAAGCAGGGCGGATGATGGCCAACGCCTTCCGCTGGGCCCCCGAGTACGGCCTTGACCCGATCGCGTTTGTGGACGACGACGGCGCCCTCCCCGAGGTGGGGAGCATCCCGGTGCTGGGCCGCATCGCGGATCTCCCGGCCATCGCGAGGGCAACGGACGCCGACGTCGTGGTGATCACGATCCCGTCCTTGCCCACGCACCGCATGACGGAGATCGCCCGTCTCGCACAATCCACGGGCCTCTTGGTCCGGTACCTTCCATCGTTTGTCGCGGCGCTCGAGCGCGACCTCCTCATCTCGGATCTGCGCAGCCTCAGCGTCAACAGCCTGCTCGGCCGCGACGAGGTCCGCGTCATGCGGCTGACCACTCAATCGGTCGTCTCTGGCCGGCGCGTCCTCGTCACCGGTGCGGGTGGGTCGATCGGCAGCGAGCTATGCCGCCAGATCGATGCATTCGAGCCGTCGGCGCTGTACATGCTCGACCACGACGAATCGAACCTGCACCGCCTGCAGCTGCAGTTGCGAGGTCACGGGCTTCTGGACAGCGACGACATCATCATCGCCGACATTCGCGACCGCAACCGGATCGACCAGCTCTTCGAACAGCTGCGTCCCGAAATCGTGTTTCACGCGGCGGCGCACAAGCACCTTCCGTTGCTGGAACGCTGGCCCTGCGAAGGCGTCAAGTCCAACGTTGGAGGCACGGAGAACGTTCTTCGAGCGGCGGCCGAGAGCGGAGCCGACCGCTTCATTCTGATTTCGACGGACAAGGCAGCCGACCCCACCTCTGTACTTGGAGCGACCAAGCGGCTTGCTGAGATGCTGTGCGCTTCGTATGCATCCAGCGGCCTTCGCGTCGCGTCGGTGCGCTTCGGCAACGTGCTCGGCAGCCGAGGTTCGCTCGTTCACGTGATCAGGTCGCAGATCGAGCAGGGAGAGGAGGTCACCATCACCCATCCGGAGGTCACGAGGTTCTTCATGACCGTCGAGGAAGCGGTGGGGCTCGTGCTCGAGGCTGCTGCGATGGCCTCAGAGGGTGAGGTGTTCGTGCTCGACATGGGTGACCCGGTGCGCATCCTCGACCTCGTGCACAACTTCGCCGCGCAGCTCCATCTGGCCCCCGACGCCGTCTCTGTGCGGTTCACCGGCCTGCGCCCGGGCGAGAAGCTCGACGAAGTGCTCGTCGGAGCAAATGAGGAGCGGGCGGCAACGTCGCATCCCAAGGTCTGGAACACTCGCTCGCGCAACGGGACCATGGAGTTCGATACCGACAAGCTCGTGGAACTGTACGGCGCGAGTGCTGCCAACAACCCCGCCAAGAGCCGTGAGCTGCTGGGCGAGATCGTTCGAGGTTACCGACCAGCCAGGAGCCCACAGCCGGTGGGACTGGCCTCTCCGTACCCCGACGACTGGTGAGTGAAACGGGCTTGGAGGGGGCGAACGTGGCAACGCAATGGCGGGAGGCCGAGCGCGCATCGCAAAGCGACGTTGACCTTGGGCCGCTGAACCGGCGCAAGGCGATGTTTCACCGGCGGCATCGTCGCGCCGCGATGCGGGACTGGATGATCGTGCTGGCGTTTCTGCTGCTCGTGACCTGGCTTGCGACCGTCGCGGTCGTGGCCGTGTTCGCGCACCAATAGCCGTGACTGTGGGGCGGACGAGCGTGGCGATGCCGGCGTCGTGGAGGCACTTCTAGCATGTGCGGGATCATCGGATACACTGGACCACGACCCGTGGTGACGGTGCTGTTGGATGCGCTCAGCAGTCTCGAATACCGGGGATACGACTCCGCCGGCATCGCGGTGCTGGACACGAGCAACGTCGGCGTTCACGTCATCAAAGACAACCACAAGGTCGTGCACCTGGCGCGAGAGGTGGAGTCGCGGCACTTGCCCGACGGGCGTACGGGAATCGGGCACACGCGGTGGGCGACGCACGGACGCCCGACGGCGCTCAACGCGCATCCACACAGTGACTGCACCGGCCGGCTCCACGTGATCCACAACGGGATCGTGGAGAATTTCCGCGAGCTTCGCGAGCTGCTGACGCTTCGAGGCCATCAGTTCAGCAGCGATACCGATACCGAAGTGCTTCCACACCTCATCGAGGAGTTCTACGACGGCAACCTGACGATGGCTGTCCGCAGGGCTGTCGCCAGCATCGAGGGGGTCTATGCGCTCGTTGCCATGAGCGCCATCGAGCCCGACCGGATCGTGGCGGCGCGGTTGAGTGCTCCGCTGGTCATCGGCCTCGGTGAAGAGGAGATGTTCGCCGCGAGCGACATCACCGCCTTGATTCCTTATACGAGAAGCGTCGCGCTGCTGGGCGACGGCGAGATCGCAACGCTCGGTCCCGGCACGATCACCGTGGAGACTCTGGACGGAGAACCGACCGAACCGCGCCTGGTTGCCGTCGAGTGGGACGCGATTCAGGCGCAGAAGAACGGGTACCCACACTTTCTCCTCAAGGAGATCCATGAGCAGCCCGAGACGCTGCGCAACGCGCTGCGAGGGCGGATCGCGGACACCGGTTTGGTGGATCTGCGCGAGATCGGCATCTCCGACGAGCTCCTGGCCGGCATCAGGGACATCGTGCTGGTGGCATGCGGTTCAGCCTGGTACACGGCAATGGTCACGCGCTACGCCTTGGAGCATCTGGC
>JAFALX010000304.1 GCA_019234035.1 Candidatus Dormiibacterota bacterium
CAACCGACGGCTGCACCGCATGATCGGCGACGTGCCGCCTGCAGAGTACGAAGCGGCGTACTACGATCAGCGCCCCACCTTAGGTGTGGGTGTGGCGACTCAGTTGGGCGAGTCTCTATGAAACCCGGGGTGGATCAGTGTAGACGACGAGCCATTTCGACAATTTCATTCTTCTCTGATTTCACGGCTGAGTCGAACGAACTGGAATCAGTGAAGCCGTACCTGGCGTGGTCGATCAGCGTCCACACTTGGACTTCCATCAGAGCACGGTTTAGTTGCCGCGCCCACTCGCCGTCGAAGCCAGTGTCCTTGATTCTGTATGGCCGGAATCGAAGGTCCCCAAATACCCATTCGGCCCTCTGAAGTGCCTTCTCGACTCGCGCGAGTCGGCGCCGATGATCGCTGTCTGACTCCAGTTCGCCCGCCTTCATCTCGTCATTCAAGAACTTGTTCAGCCGCTTATTAGGAAAGCCTTGATACCCGGCGCGCTCGAAGGCAAGAAGTCGCGTGAGGTACTCCACATCCTTCATCCGACTCCACTCGGTCTCAGTGACCCTGAGCTTTGGCTTGAGCCGGTCGGCGTTGGCCTTTAGGAACGTCAGGTACCTGCCGTGATGGACGGCGTTTCGCAGCTCTTGGTCTGACAAGACAGTGCTTTGTTGGTTGAGACGACGGAACAGTTCGAACTTGTCGGCTCGCGGGGCGATGGGTAGCGTTGCTGACGACAACTTAAAGTCTTTGAAAGCCTGCTTGAGGCTCGGCCGGAGCGCTGAGTAGGATTTTCCACGAATCTCCTCGACGACCGAGTCGTCGGGAATGGTGAGCGTTCCGCGATAGAAGTCGGTCAGTGAGGCCAATCGTTGTTGACCGTCGACCACCTCCCGACTTCGCACGGTCTCGCCATCAACTGTCATGCGCGCATCTGCCAAATAGAAAAGCGGGAGTGGCAGCCCAAGAAAGAGCGACTCGATAAGTGCAGCCTTCTTACGTCGGTCCCAGAAGACCCTGCGCTGATAAGGTGGCTGCACGACAACCGAGCCGTCCTGAATTGACGTCAGCATGGTCAGGACAGTTTCGGTGACTGGTGTGACGACCGGCGGGTCGTCGCCTACTGAAACCGCTTCGGACGTCCCGCGATCCTCTTCTTGCTCCGTGGGGTCCTCAGCGTCGCTAATATCAATCGAATCGGCTTCGTCCGTCTCTAGTTCCGCTTTCGGCTCCGGCATAGCTGTGCGAGCGTCCTCTGAACCACTACAGATCGCTGGATCATAGGGCAGGTTGTTGCGGGGCGTGACCTCTGGCCCCTGCCCCGACGACGGTGACCGCTTCACGGCGATGGCACGACCGCCGGCCTGAGCGGCGAGGCGATCAAGGGCCGCATCGAGCAGATCAAGGCGGAGATCGAGAAGTCCTCGTCCGATTGGGACAAGGAGAAGCTGCAGGAGCGGCTGGCCAAGCTCTCCGGTGGCGTCGCGGTCATCAAGGTCGGCGCTGCCACCGAGACCGAGCTCAAGGAGAAGAAGCACCGCATGGAGGACGCCGTGTCCGCCACCCGTGCGGCCGTCGAGGAGGGCATCGTCCCGGGCGGCGGCGTGGTGCTGGTCAACGCGATCCCCGCGCTGGAGAAGGTCAAGCTCGAGGGCGACGAGGCCACCGGCGTGACCATCGTCCGCCGTGCGCTCGAGGAGCCGCTGCGCCAGATCGCGACCAACGCCGGCGCCGAGGGATCGGTGGTAGTGGAGAAGGTGAAGGGCCTGCCCAAGGGGCAGGGCTACGACGCCTCCACCGGCGAGTACGTCGACATGGTGAAGAGCGGGATCATCGACCCCACCAAGGTCACCCGGTCGGCGGTGCAGAACGCGGCGTCCATCGCCGGGCTGCTGCTCACCACCGAGGCGCTGATCACCGACATCCCCGAGAAGAAAGCGGCGGCCGCGCCGGCGATGCCCGAGTACTAGCAGTCCGCGCTGTACACAGTGCACAAGGACGGCCCCGGTTTCGGGGCCGTCTTTGGTTTGCGCCGCAATAGGCCGTAACGAAACCCCTTACTACGACTGGTCTTAGGACCCTTCTTAACCACTGCGCAGCAAATTTCCGTGCTAGCGTCGGCAATAACGTGGTTGCAATACTTCCCTATCAGCGCACTCCATACCGAGCACGCGGTCTAGGAAGGCTGGTCGAACCGGACTGCCGGATGAAGGCTCCGGTGCTGCATCCCTGGAGCCGCGCGGCAGTGCACCCGGACGGCATGGGCGTGACCGTGTCCTGGGTCCGTGACGTGGTCGAGGGTCTGCACAGCACCGTCGTCGAGTACACGCCGGATTCGGTCCGCATCGGCATCAACATCGGCACGCGCCCCGGGTTCTGGGGGGTCAACGGACTGGTGGTGCTCAACGTCGTCGTTGAGCACGCCGTCGTCCACCTCCGCGAGCCCATCGGCGGACGCCGCGTGGAGATGCTCCGAGCCGCGTAGGACGCTGTCGCCGCCCCCACATGTGATGCCATTGGTGCCGGTGACCGCTACGGCCGGCGCGCATTCGCGGATGGCCGCTCACCGCTAGACTGGGGGAGATGGCAACGACCGCCGCCAACACGTCTCACCACGCGGTGCCGGGTCCGGTGTCGCAGCGCAGCACTGCTGCATTCCGCCGTGCCTGGAACGACGCATGTCGTCGCATCGCCCGCGAGCAGCGCGAGACACTGGAGGCACTTGCGGCGTTCGATCGCGGCGACTACCGGCTACGTGACCGCTGACGCGGTCGACGAGTTCCCCTCTCCGGCGGATCTGATAAAGGCTCACGCGAGCGCGCTCGGTATCTCGACGCGCACCGCGCGCTACCACGTGCTGCATCGCGACCGCCTCGAAGCGGCCGCCGCGCGGCCGCGGCAGCATGCGCACTACCGCAAGGCGGACGACGTCGACCAGGCGGCGATCCTTGCAGAGAGCCTCGTCCATGGGCATTGTTTGTGGACGGGAATAAACGCGCGGCGTGGATCGCGCTTCTCGTCTTCTTGCGTGTGCGACTCGGCGTGACCGTGGAGGCGTCGGTGGACGAACAGGTGCGCCGCATGGTGCGTCTCACGACGCGCGAGGAGTCCGCTGCCGACCTGGCCCGCTGGCTCCGCCGTCACATCAGTTGACAGAGCCGAGGATTTGCGATGTCCCATCGCGATGTCGGCGTCCCCCTCGTCATCCCGCCCGGCGACATCCTCGCCGGCACCTACCGGCTCAAGGCGCTCCTCGTCTCCGAGGGGGGACCATCTACCCGCTGCGGACTCTCGCGGAGGGTGGAGCAACAAATGGGTCCGGTCACACGGACATCGCCGGGACAGTGCCGCGCGGCGTCGCAGATCGAACGGACGGCGGACGTACACTCGCGCGGGATGGGAGACATCGTCACGACTCCGCCGGCGCTGGGCACTCCTCGCATCGACGTTGGGGACGCCGCCAACTTCCTTCTCGGCGGGGTTCCGGGCGACGTGCACGATCTGTTCATCGTCGACGTCGAGCCTGGCGACCTCCTGAGAGCATCGCTGTCCATGACGGAGATCGGTCACAACGTCCGCACCGTTCATGTGAATCTCGGCAGCAGTGTTGCGACACTCGAAGGACGGTGGGAGGGAGCCGGAGCATCCGCCTTCCAGTCGGACATCTGGGAGCCCCTGAGCGACGGGCTCGACGTCCTCGCGAGCGAATGCCACACGGCGGCGTCGCAGCTGAAGGCGCTCGCGGGACTGGCGGGTGAGGCGCACGCCGCAAAAGTCATGCAGATCGATCAGGAGATCGACACGCAGCTGAATGTGACCGCCGTCTCATGGGTGGTCGGCTCCCCCGAGGTGGCTGGGGTTATCCGGGAGGCGCTGGGCAACCTGGCGGCGAGGCTCGGCGGTGAGCTCGTGAGCCAGATCACCCATGGGATCGTCGACGCGATCGGGCAACTCATTAGCAAGGTGTTGGTCGCCTTTGCAAAGTTGCTCGAATGGATTCCGCGACCGGTGACGTTCGGGGTGGCCGAGGCACGAGACTTGCTCGGCGGAATTATCCAAGTTCCGGGTCGCACCGACGCTGTGCCCATTGTTCAGACGCCACTCGTCGCAAGCGTCCCGAGTGTCGCTATCGGTGACAGTCAATTCGGGTTCAAGGCTGCGCGTCACATGCGCGATTTTGGTTTGAAGGTCGCGAACTCGGATGATCGCGCGAAGTTTCGTGCACTGATCAGAAATACGGCGGACAACGCAGACGAAGTTCGTCAAGGGCCCTGGCATCCCGCCGGAGGAGGTGGGCCCGATTACCTATTTTTCCGCCGCGGACGAGTTGTGGTCGTTGCTAAGAGCGACGGAACGTTTGTAACGATCCTTAACCAAGGAGACAGGAACTCGTGGTTTCGAGGCGCTACACCCCGATGACCACACCAATGTCGGCTCGCTCCCTTGGCCGGATGGAAGGACGCGTCATTTCTACAATCACACGCGTCCGGTACGTGTCGCCGGACGGATCTGTCTCCGACACGGGGCCCATGGAGCTGCGCCTCTCGGACGGAAGCAGTGCCGTTTTCGATGTCGGCCCAGATGGCGAGACGCTCAGGGTCGACGAGGGACCCTGGCAGGATCCTTTTCAGGAACCCCTTTCGCCTGACAATCGTGCGTATGTTCAAGAAGTCGGGAAGTGGACGGCCTTTGATGTGACAGACGAGTATCCATACTCGGCTTTGACCGGCCAGCGGTTAGAGGCAGTTGCCGCGCAGGAGAATTCTCTCGGCTATCCAGAGCGCGTCTCGTTCCGCACGCAGGCCGCGACTGTGTCGGTTGCCGTCGGGGCCGACGAGCTCGTTGTCAAAGTCGAGGTCACGTGAAAACGATCGGGAAAGAGGAAGGCATCCCCCATCAGGCGGGACGAGCTTAGGAATGGTGCGAGAAATGACGATCGTTGACATCTTCCACCTCGAAGACGGGCGTACCGTACTCGCCGGATCTCCCGAGTTGGGCGGTGCTGAGCTTCACGGGATTAGCGCACAGCTCATCGTCGATGGCTGGTTGTTGATGACGTTGCGGGTCGATGCCGTTGAATTCCCACGACGCATCAAGCCACCCGCAGAGCGGCTGTTCGCGGTGGAAACACGTGACGCGGTCGACCTCGGCTCAGAACGCGCGCAACAGCACAATTACGTGCTCAGGATTGACACGTAAACGCGGCACTCCCCGGCCGTCGCCTGCGAGCGCATGACGCCGAGGTGCTACACGCCACTGTCGAAGACGGGCCGGAGCGATGGCCAATGCCGATCCAGTGCGGTATGACGGAGTCAGGCGGGGCGTCCGCAACCCGTCGCGCGGTAGGAAGCGTTGCCCAGATCCGGCGCGAGCCGTCCGATCACCGTGATTTGTGAGTCGCGCACCGGTGTCGGGCAGCTATTCGGAAAACGTACGAACACGCTGCGCGCTCCCGCCTGCACGTACCCCTCGCACGACCCACTGCCACACTGGTACGGCTCCCACGCTCCCTGCAGCGTGGTGGTGCCGTTGCTGTTGGTCCCCTTCACGGGGTTGGCGAAGAGCCCCGTGATGCCCACGAAGAACGCGACGACAATGCCCACGATCGCCACCGCCACCACTGCGATCCCGGTGCGCCGGTAGCGGCGCCAGCCCGCCGCCGGCGCCGGAACGTCCATCGAAACCGGGCCTGCCACGCTGGTACCGTACCGAACGTCGGGTTTCGGAGGGACTGCCCATGCGCCGGCCGATCGTGTTCGTCACCGACTACGGGCGCGACGACGCCTACGCCGCGGCGCTCATCGGCGCGGTCTGGAGCGTCGAGCCGATGACGGTGGTGGTCGAGGGCACCCACGGCATCCCGCCCGGCGACATCCTCGCCGGCGCCTACCAGCTCAAGGCGCTCGCCGAGGCCTTCGATGAGAACGCGGTGTTCTGCGCCGTGGTCGATCCCGGCGTCGGCACCGATCGCAAGGCCCTCGCCGTGCAGATCGGCGACCTGGTCTGCGTCGCCCCGGACAACGGCCTCATCACCTATCTCTGGGCCGAGGCTCCGATCAACGAACGCTGGGCCGTCTCGCTTGACATCCCCGAGGGTGCATCGAACACCTTCCACGGCCGTGACGTCTTCGCCCCGGCCGCGGGCCAGATCGTCGGCGGCGAGCGCCTCGAGGAGATGGGCGACCCGATCGACGCGCCGGTGCTGCTGCCCGAGGCCTTCGCGCAGCGGCAGGTGGACCGGGTAGTGGGCCGCGTGGCCGTGGTCGACCACTTCGGCAACGTCATCAGCACCATTCGCGGCCAGGACCTGAGCGGCGCGAGCGTCGTCAGCGTGCAGTGGCCGGGCGGCAGCACGAACTCCGTCGTCTCAACGTATGCGGAAATCGGCGAGGGTGTGGCAGCGCTGTTCGGCAGCGTCGACCACCTCGAGATCGCGGCGCGCGGCGCGCCCGCCGCGTCGAAGGGCGGTCCCCAGGCGGGCGACGAGATCACCGTGATGCTGATGTGAGCGAGTCGCTGCCCGCGACGCTCGCGGAGCTGCAGGCGCGATACGGGGCGCTGCGTTCCGAGGATGTCGCCGCTCTCGACCAGGCGGCGGTCGCGAGCGGCGTCTCCGTCGTGCAGCTGATGGAGATCGCCGGCTTTCAGGTGGCACGCTGCGCGTGGCAGATGCTCGAGGGGCGCGCGGCGATGGTGTCCGTTGTGGTCGGGCGCGGCAACAACGGGGGCGACGGGCTGGTCGCGGCGCGGCACCTCGCCACCTGGGGATGCACCGTCACCGCGCTGTGCGTGACTCCCCTCGAGCAGCTCGAGGGATTGCAGCGGACGCACGCGGACTCGGCGGCGGCGAACGGCGTGGCGCTGCGGACCATGAGCGAACCCGTCGCGGTCGTTCGCGCGCTGGCGAGCAGCGCGCTGGTGCTGGACGGCATCCTCGGGACCGGGCTGCTTTCGGCGCCACGCGAGCCCGCCGCGTTGGCGATTCGCGACCTCAACGCGCACAGCATCCGCGTCCTCGCCATCGACATCCCGAGCGGCATGGACGCGACCAACGGCGAGGTGTTCGACCCCTGCGTGCGCGCCACGCGGACGTGCACCCTGACGGCGATGAAGGCCGGACTCTGGCCGTCGGTCACCGCCGAAACCACGGGCGAGCTCTGGGTCGCGGACATCGGCATGCCGCGCGCCGCGTGGGACGCCATCGGCGTCGCGCCGCCGAGCGCACTGACCGGCGGTGCGTTACTGCCGGTTCCGTCTGCTACGTTGCATTGACCGAACGGCGTACTGCCTGTATGCTCCGCCATCGAGAACGCATCTCGCGCCCTCGTCATGATCAACGTCTCAGCCATCGTCCCTCCAACCGACTCTCGCGAGCTGGCCGACACGGTGCGTGACCAGCTCGATGCGCTGCTCACGTATGCGGTCCACCTGGTCTCGGACCCAGACGACGCGGTCGACTTCGTCACCGCCGGCGTCTATCACGCGAGCCGCTATCCGCCGGCGCGCCTGCGCACCGACGGTCGCGCCGCGCTGTACCGCGCCGTCACGCGCGCCTGCCACCAGGAGCAGCGCTACCCACCGCGAGCCAAGGGACCGTCGCGATTCCTGAAGCGCGGGGGCGACGGCCCGCGCTTCGCCATCGATGCGACCGCGGCCTGCCGCATGAGCACCGTCAAGCGCGCGCTCGCGATGCTGAGCTTCGAGCGCCGCGCGGCGCTGCTGCTGCGCGACCTGGCCAACCTGGACTACCGGGAGATATCAAAGGTGCTGGAGTGCTCGCCGGATGCGACGGCACGCACGCTCGCCGCCGCGCGCCGCGAGTTCGGCAGCATCTATCGCGAGATCGCGCTATGAGGTGCAGCCTCCTGACCCTGAGCACGTACCTCGACAGCGAGCTCGCGCCCGACCGCGCCGGCGAGGTGGAGGCCCATCTCGTTGCCTGTCAGCGCTGCAGCTCAGGGCTCGGGTACCTCCGCGAGGAGAAGGCGCACATCAGCGCGCTGGCCGCGGTGCTGACGGATCCCGGTGCTGCCGAGGATCTGCTCGGCACAGTCGGGCTCCAGTACCTGCCGGGGACGGCCGTCGATCCGCCCGAGCTCGCACCGCAGTTTCTGCTCGATCTGGCGGAATCACCGGTGCCGTCGCCGCTGCCGCCGGCGCCCGACGAGAGCGGCACGTATCTCGAGCTGAACGGCTCTCCCTCGGAGCAGGCAGCCTCCGCCGAGCCGCCGGAGCCTGTCGACACCGCGACCGAGCCGAGAGTTGAGGCGCAGGCAGAGGCGACAGCGGACACGTCGGCGGCTGAGCCGATTGACGACGAGCGACTCGAGGAGCCGGCGCCGCCGGTCACGCCTGCTCCGGCCGCACCACCGCAGTGGAGCACGCGCTACACGCCGGAACTGTCGCTTGCGGCGCCGCGGGAACCGGCTCCTACGGTACCGCCTCCGGTTCGCGAAACGCCGGAGACGGATCCCGTGGTGCCCGAGTTCCTCGTCGACAGCGCCGTCGACGCCACCGAGCAGGCGATGGTTCCGCCGCACCCCTCGACGCCGAAGCCCTCGGCGCCGAAGCCCTCGGCGCCGATGTTGTCGTCGCCGAAGCCCTCGTCGCCGAGCGTGGCGCTCACCGGCCGCGCCGCGTCGTGGCTCGGCCGCGCGCGCGACGCCGTGTCGGTCCGCTGGGCGCTCATGCGCGGCTC
>JAFALX010000325.1 GCA_019234035.1 Candidatus Dormiibacterota bacterium
AACCTGGCAGCAAAGGTGGCAGAGGCAGACGGCGCCGGGATCCGCGTGCTCATCGTCGACGACCATCCGTTGGTGCGTCGCGGTCTCACATCACTGTTGAGCGCGGCGCGTGGCATCGACGTTGTCGGCGCGGCCGCGGATGGTGAAGAGGCGGTGACCTGGGTCGCACAGAGCAAGCCGGATGTCGTGCTGATGGACGTGTCGATGCCGGGGATGACCGGCATGGAGGCGGCGCGACGCGTCCTCGCCGTGAACCCCGGCACGCGGATCGTGATGCTGACATCGTTCTCGCAGCGCGACGTGGTGGTCGAATCATTCGACGCCGGCGCCGTGGGCTATCTGCTGAAGGACGCCGAGCCCGAGGAGCTGATCAGCGGCATCCGGGCGGCGGCCCGCGGCGACGCCCCGGTCTCACCGAAGGCCGCGCGCGAGCTGCTCGAGGACCGTGCCCACCGGCGTCCGCTCGACGAGCTCACCGGGCGGGAGCGGGACGTCCTTGCGCTGGTCGGCAAGGGGCTCTCGAACAAGCAGGTGGCCTGGCGGCTCGGCATCACCGAGAAGACCGTGAAGGCCCACCTCGGCAGCGTGTTCGACCGCCTGGGCGTCCAGGACCGCACCCAGGCGGCCATCTGGGCGCAGAAGCACGGCCTCAGCGAATCGGTCGACGAGGGGTCGTCCAGCTAGCCGCTAGAGCTGGCCGCGGGGGAGCCGGTAGCCTCTGCCGCGGACGGTCTTGATCACCGACTGACGCTCGCCGCCGAACTTTCGCCGCAGCCGGCAGATGTAGACCTCGACCTCGGAGTTTCGGTCAGGACCCTCGCCCCACAGGCGAGCAGCCAGCTCGGCGGCGGTCACGGAACGACCCTGAGCGGTGACGAGCAGGTGCAGGAGGCGCCATTCCGTGTCGGTCAGTGGGCGGGGGCGCCCCGACGCGTGGATGACGGATCGGCGCGTCCAAAGGATCCGGGACACGGTGCCCTGCGGCCCCGGCTCGGCCGTCTTCCGGTCACCGAGACAGTCGACGGCCGTGTACATCCGCTCGACCGCAGCGCCCATGTACATCGAGGCGGCCGCCGCGGCGGCGAGAGCTGCGTCGGACCGGCGCAGGAGACCGTGCAGATACGAGTCGGGGTCAGCCGAAATCACTCCTCTCACTGTATCTCCACCTAACAGTTCGTTCAGAAACCGGGCGGGGCCTTGCCGGGGATGTGCATGCGTCCCAGAGTGGAGTTCACGCGGCCAGCCGGATGCCGTGGAGGGCGAGAACTCCTGCCATGGCGATGGGCGCCGATCGAGCAGACGGAGACAGCCGAGAAAGAGCGGGCGAAACGTCGCCGCTGCTGCCGGGCGAGTGGTGCGAGACGACGTTTCGCGACGACGCCGAGCACTGGGTCAGCGTGTACGAGGAGCTGGTCGACGACGCGGCCGGGCTGGCGGCGAGCGCGGAAGGCGTTTCGACTCCCCTGGACGCGGTCGTGAGCCGCTACCGCTGCCGGCTCAAGTTCTGGCGGAGGCGGCTGGCCGAGCTGACCACCTAGCGGCTTGGGGTGCGAACGCATGTTCGCTGCTGCTGGTCGGCCGTCGATCAGCCGTGGCTGCGCGCCTCAGCGCCTATGCGCTGGAGACCGCGGTCATCGCGAGGCGGGACAGGGCCCGGGTGAACGCCGAGATCGACTGATCCAAGTCGGACAGCGAGTGGGCCGACGAGCAGAACGCGCTCGTGTGCAGTAGGTCGACTCCCTCGTCGCGCAGGGCGTCGCCGAGACGGTTCTGCTGCTCGGGGTCGTCCAGCGCGATGTGCACGATGCTGCTCAGCCGCCAGATCCGCCCCGAGACGGCGCTGGCCTCGAGCGCGGAACGCCATTCCTCCTCGAGGGTGCGCGCGTAGCCATCGGCGGCGCGCTGCTGCGTGCCGTCCATGACGATCTTCAGGGTGGCGATCCCGGCCGCGGCCGACAGGGGATTTGCGTTGAACGTGCCCGGGTGCGCGATCGTGCCGGCGAGCAGTTCCATGAGGTCGCGGCGGCCGGCGACGGCGCCGCCGGGC
>JAFALX010000420.1 GCA_019234035.1 Candidatus Dormiibacterota bacterium
CAGGCGCTCATCGCCACCGGCAACCACGACGAGCAGCGCGCCCACCAAGGGAACGGCGGCGACCAGCAGTCCCGAGAGCGAGCTCGACAGATGCGTCTCCGCGTCGGACAGCAGCACCCACGGCACCGCGATCTCGACGGCGGTGAACACGAGGAGGGTCGGCCAACGGCGGAGCACCGGGAGCAGCTCCCCGCGCCAGGCTGTGAGCGGCACAAGGAGCAGAGCGCCGATCGCCGTGCGGATGAACACGACCGTCAGGGGGCTGAAGCCCGCCACCGCCTCCTTGATCAGGAGGTACGGAAATCCCCAGACCAGGCCGACCGTGAGGAACAGGAGCCAGCCGCGGCGGCTCACCGGATGACGGAGAGGGGCAGGCGGAGGCGGAAGGTGCTGCCCACGCCCTCGCGGGACTCGGCGTCGATGTCGCCGCCGTGGAGCCGCGCCAGCTCGCGCGAGAGGTGCAGCCCGAGCCCGGTGCCGGCGATCTGGCTGTTGTCGGGGGTCACGATGCGACCGAATCGCTCGAACAGGCGGGCCATGTCGGCCTCGGCGATGCCGATGCCCTCGTCGGCCACCGTGACCTCGCCGTGCTCGTGGTCGGCGCGGACGGACACGGTGATGCGTCCCCCGTCGGGCGAGTAGCGCAGCGCGTTGTCCAGCAGGTTGCGGATGATCGTGTCGATCCGGCCGGGGTCGCCGTAGATCGGCAGCGGTTCCGCGCAGATGTCGACGTGGAGGCTGTGCACGCCTGTGTGAACGGAGAAGTCGTCGATCGTGTGATGTACGACGTCGCGCAGGTCGATGGGGCGCTTGGTCAGCTGCAGCCGGCGATCCTCGAGCCGGGCGGTCTCGAGCATGTCGTCGACCATCCGGCTCATCTGGCTGAGCTTCGCCGACATCACGGGAAGCACCGCCCGCGCCTGCCCGCGCACCTCGGGCAGCGATCCGTCCTCGAACATCGACAGGTAGCCGCGCACCAGCGCCAGCGGCCCGCGCAGCTCGTGCGAGGCCAGGCGCAGGAACTCCGACTTCACGTTCTCGAGCTCGGCGAGGCGCTGTGCCTCGCGGCGCGCCATGCGGTAGCGGTCGACATTGCCGATGGCCATGCCCGCAACGTTGGCGATCGCCTCGAGCGTGGCTCGCTGCTGCTCGGTGAAGCGCACCGGGTCGCGCGAGGAGATGCGCAGGATGCCGACGACCCGGTCGTCGGTCTCGATGGGCGTCAGCGCTGACCAGTGCAGCCCCAGGGCGTCCAGGCGCTCCTTCGTGCCCGCCTCGATGCCCTCGTCGCGCACGTCACAGACGACGGTGGTGCGGTTGTCGACGACGCGCCGCATGAACCAGTGTTCGTTGACGAGGTATTCGCGCTTCTCGGTCGTCGTGCCCCGCGAGTCGTATTCGGCGACGATGCGCCCCACACCGCCGTCCAGGGCGAGCACGGCCGCGCGCAGTGGATCGCCCTTGCTCCGCGAGATGATCCGCGAGGCGGAGAGGACGGTCTGCCGGTAGATCGATTCGATCTCGACGGTCGAGGCGAGCGTGTCGGCCGTCTCGTGCAGCACGCGCACCTGCTCCGACGTGCTCGAGGCGCGCTCCGTCATCGCCTCGGCGCTGTGCACCGCCTCGGACGACTGGATGATCACGCTCGCCAGCTGGCCGAAGATGTCCATCAGCAGGCGGTCGTCGTCGCTGAAGGGCGCGTCGCTGCTTCGCCAGAAGCCGATCGCGCCCATGCCCACCCGCGCGTCGGACAGCGGAGTTCCGGTCCGCAGTGGCACCAACCGGCCGCGGCGAGCGGTTCCCGGCCGGAACGGCTGCGCCGGTTCGGTGTCCGCCGCCGGGCTGTCCGTCTCGATCGACACGCCGCCCTGCATCGCGTGGCCGTGCATCGTGCCCTCGACCGGCCACAACGTTCCCGGCAGCTCGTCCACCCAGCCGCCACCGGCGACGGCGAGCACCACGAACTTCGTCGGATCGCCGCTGCCGACGACACTGACCGAGCACTGTGCGTCGGGGATCAGCGACGCACCATGCATCGCCACCAGACGAGCTGCGCCCTCGAGGGTGGACAGCTCGACCAGCGAGTGGCTCAACGCGCGGATGAGCGGCATGCAGGCGCGCAGCCATCGCTCCGCTGCGGACGACCCGGCGGGCGGCATCGGGACCTCCGCCTGTTTGACCAACGTCACGATTGGAACGACTGTACCGCCGCTGTAGTGGGCCGAAGTCGTGGTAGCGGCCTGCCGCCGACCGCGATCTGATAGTTGCGCTATCATTTTTCTTCCGATCGTCGATGTGAGTTGCTACCGCAGACCACACGGAGGTGAACCATGCGCATCGCATGTCTGCTCGACAGCGGGTTCGAGGATTCCGAGTTCCGCAAGCCGCGCGACGCGTTCGTCAACGCCGGACACGACGTTGTCGTCATCGGGCTGCAGAGGAACAACACGGTCGAGGGCTATCGCGGCACCGAGCGCGTTCAGACGGACATGAGCATCGAGGACGCCTCGCCCGACGACTTCGACGCGTTGTTCATCCCGGGTGGGTACTCTCCCGACCATCTGCGAATCAACCCCCAGGTGGTTGCGTTCACCCGTTCCTTCTTCGACAAGGACCGCCCCGTCTTTGCCGTGTGTCACGGCCCGCAGCTGCTGATGACTGCGCGAGTTCTCGACGGGCGCTCGCTGACCGCCTGGCCCACGATCCAGGACGACCTGCGATACACCAACGCGACCGTGCGGGACTCTGAGGTCGTGGTCGACCGCAACCTGGTCACCTCGCGCAAGCCGGACGACCTCGAGGCATTTTCTCGGGAATCGCTGCTCTTGCTGGAGCAGGTCGGAGCGGCGCGCTAACCGAAGGTGAAGACGAACACCTCCACGCCGGGGTCGAGGAACGTGATCTGCGCTGTGCGGTCGACCACACGTCCCGGCTGACGAATCAGCTGATACAGCCGCTGCTCGGCGGCGACGCCCTCGCCCGCGGCGTCGGTGTCGCCGCCGCGAGCGTCGCCCGGCGCCTCGCCGTCGAGGGTGATGCGAAAGCGGATTGCGTCGCCCGGCCGTGGCGATCCCATGACGAGATGGAGGTCGCGAGCGTGGAAACGGAAGGCGATGCGCCCGTCGGCTGCATTCAGCGCCGCGGTCTCCGGGCCGATCGTCCACTCGCCGCCGAGCGCCCACGTGTTGAGATCGAGCCGCAACGGCACCG
>JAFALX010000412.1 GCA_019234035.1 Candidatus Dormiibacterota bacterium
CGCCCATGGAGGCGCCGAACACGTCGACGGCTCCGAATCCGGACGCCGCGCTGATCACGGTGACGGCGTCCGCTGCGAGCACCGCCATCGACAGCGTGGCGCTGCCTCGCTGCGAGTCGCCGACTCCGCGTGGATCGAATCGGATCACGCGGTGCCGAGCGCTCAGCGCGGGCGCGAGCGGGTCGAAGACTCGTCGCGTGGCGCCCAGGCCGGGGATGAGCAGGAGCGGCTCACCGCCACCCTGAACCGACACCGCGAGCGTCGCCCCGTCGGCTGCGATGGCGGACAACTGTTGCTCTGCCACGGCGCTGCAGTGTGCGCGAACGACCGGCCGATCCGCGATCATGCTTCGGGTGCCTCGCTTTTTCGTCGACGCCGGCGCCGTGCGCGATGGCGTCGTGGTCCTCGAGGGCGAGGACGCCGCCCATCTCACACGCTCGCTTCGAGTGCGCGCCGGTGAACGACTCGTCGTGGTCGAGGACGGCCGGTGGATGCACGAGATCCTCGTGACCGAGGCGCTCCCTGCTCGGGTCACCGGTGCCGTGCAACGAACCGATCCCGCGTCCGGCGAGCCCGGAGTCGCGATCCACGTGCTGCAGGCGATTCCTGCGCGCGGTATGGACGATGCGATCGAGGCCGTGGCGATCGCGGGCGCACGCGCTATTCATCCGGTCGTGACCGAGCGTGGCGTCGCGCGTCCCGGTGCACCCGCTGCTGAGCGACGGACGGTGCGCTGGCAGGCGATCGCTCGCGAGGCAGCGCAGCTCGCCGGCCGCGCGAGGGTGCCCGTCGTCGCGGCGCCTCGATCGCTCGACGGCGCCCTGGCCGCACTCCCTGCGGGCTGCCGGATACTCGCGTGCGCCGCAACGGCAGACGCGACTCCGATCACCGAAGTCGACCTCGATCGCGACCATCCGGTGGCGCTCGTCATCGGTCCAGAGGGCGGCCTCGGCCCGGGAGATCTATCGACGCTGCATGCGGCTCGTGGCTGGGAGAGGGTCCACCTCGGCGAGCGCATCGTGCCGAGCCGGCTCGCAGGATTCATGGCCGTCTCGCTGCTCCTCGGCGCCCGTGGCGAGCTCGACCGCGCCCCGTCAGAGCTCCGCGCAAACACCGCTTCGGTGTCATCGTGACGCAATCCGGTCACCCGGAGGCCGGCGCCGCGCCACGCGTTGCCGTCACGTCGCTCGGGTGCAAGGTCAACTTCGCGGAGATGTCGGAGCTCGCGGGCACGCTTGCCGCCGCCGGCTGGGACGTGGTTGCAGAACAGGATCACGCCGACGTGCGCATCCTCAACTCCTGCACCGTGACCATGCAGGCGGACGCCACAACGCGCAAGCACCTGCGCCGGCTGCGACGCGCGGATCCCGGTGCGCTGCTCGTCCTCACCGGGTGCAGCGTCGACGGCAACCCCGACCAGTTCAGCCGTGATGCGTCGCGGCGACACGGCGTCGACGCGGTGTATCCCAACCTGCGCAAGCACGAGATCGCGGACGATCTGCTGCGCTGGGTCGGCGCGCGTGAGGCTGCGCCGGACACGGGTGAAGATCGCAGTGCGCTGCGGTCGCGCGCCTTCATCAAGGTGCAGGACGGCTGCAACCATCGCTGTACGTACTGCATCGTGTGGCAGGCGCGCGGCGTGGCGCGGAGTCGCGGGCCCGCCTCGGTGTCTGATGCCGTGGCGCGCGCCATCGAGCTCGGCCACGGCGAGGTCACGCTCTGTGGGGTCGACCTCGGCTCGTACGGCCGCGACCTGGGAACCGATCTCGCGACGTTGCTGGGCGGCCTGCTCGAACAATGCAGCGACAGCGCGCGCATCCGCCTGAGCAGCATCAACGCCAACGATGTCACTCCCGCCGTCATCGAGCTCAATGCCCACCCGCGCCTGTGCGCGCACTGGCATCTGCCGCTGCAGAGCGGGAGCGATCCGGTGCTGCGCCGCATGCACCGCGGCTACCGCCGCGCCCAGTACCTGCATGTGGTGCGGCAGCTGCGCGAACGCAATCCGCTCACCGAGATCACCACCGACGTGATGGTCGGCTTCCCCGGCGAGACCGATGCCGATCACGAGCAGACGCTCTCGCTCATCGACGAGGTCGGCTTCCACTCCTGCCACGTGTTCCGCTGGTCGCCGCGGCCCGGCACGCCGGCGACGGAGTATGCGGACCCTGTTGACGCCGCCACCTCGCGCCGTCGCAGCGCCGAAGTCCGCCGCGCCGCGCTGCGCGCCGGTGACGCGTCGCGGCAGCGCGCGGTCGGCCGTGCTCACGAGGTCGTGTGGGAGCGCCCCGCGTCAACCGGCGCGCGCGGGCTGTCATCCACGTATCACGAGATCGAGGTGCCCGGCGCGTCGCCGCCGCCCGGCTCGCTTGGCCATGTATTCGTCACCGCCGTCGCCGGCGACCACCTTGAAGGGACGCTCATTCCATGACGAACGACTGCATCTTCTGTGCCATCGCCGCCCACGAGATCCCCTCGACGATCGTCCACGAGGACGACGCCGTTGTTGCCATCCGAGACCTCAACCCGCAGGCGCCCGTCCACGTGCTGGTGTTGCCGCGAGCGCACCTCGCCTCGGCAGCCGAGCTGGATCACGAGCATGCCGAGCTCTGGTACCGCATGCTCCGCGTCGCCAAGCACGTGGCGGCGTCGGACGGAATCGCGGAACGTGGCTACCGCCTCGTCGTCAACGTCGGCCACGAGGGCGGCCAGACCGTCGCGCACCTGCACATGCACGTGCTCGGCGGGCGTCAGATGACGTGGCCACCCGGCTGAGGTCGAGGCACCGGACATGATGCCGTTGTCCGTGTCCTGTTCAGCGTGGATATGCTACAAGTAGCACATGTCCAGCGTCGGCGTTCGCGAGCTCCGGCAGCGGGCAAGCGAATTGCTCCGTCGAGTTGAGGCCGGCGAGACCATCGAGATCACCGACCGCCGGCGACCGGTCGCGCTGCTCACGCCTGTCGAGAGCGCCGGCGCGGTGGAACGGCTCCGCCGCGCCGGCGAGATCATCGCCGCCACAAAGAGCCTGGAGGACCTGGGTCCGCCCCTCCCGTTGGCCCCCGGACAGGAGTCGGCATCCAGCGTGCTGGCGCGCCTGCGCCGCGATGAGCGCTGAGCGCATCACCTATCTCGATGCGTCGGCCCTCGTGAAGCTCGTCGATCGCGAGCCTGAAAGCCCTGCGCTACGGCGCTTTCTTCGTGGCAAGCGGCCCCTGTTCGCGAGTGCGCTCGTGCGTACCGAGGTGATGCGCGCGGTCGTCCCGCTCGGGCCGCGACTGGCCAGGAGGGCCCGGGACGTGCTCGCAATCGTCGAACTCATCCGCGTGACCGAACGAATACTCAGTGTCGCCGGGACGCTGCAGC
>JAFALX010000417.1 GCA_019234035.1 Candidatus Dormiibacterota bacterium
GCATGCGCAGTCTCGTGGTCTTCAAGTCGGGCGACGAGATCAACCGGGCGGTGCCGCTCTCGCTCCGCGTTCGCGACCGGCTCGTCATCGCCGCCGACGCGTACATCGAGCCCCTCGTGGTCGTCCTCGATGCGTACTACAGGGCGCTGGTCGTCCTCGTCGAGAAGAACAGCTCGCAGTTCTGGACGCATCACCTCGGCCACGAGGAGGGCGTGCACGAGTTGAGCGCCGAGCTCCCCAGCGACGACGCCGACCGCTCGAATCCCGGCAAGGCCGCCCGGCAGCGGGAGACGCATCTGCACTGGCACCTGCGCGCCACCGTCCAGGCGATGACCAGACTCATGGCCGAGTACGAGTGCGACGTCAGCGTCCTCGCCGGCGCCGAGGAGGTGACCGTGGAGCTCGAGCGCCTGCTGCCCGACGCGCTGCGGGCGACGCTCGCCGGCACGATCCACCCGAGCGAGAAGGGGCCGGGCGAGGCCCGCGCCGCGCTCGTCGACGGCGCCCTCGGCGACTACCGCGAACGCGTCGAGACCGCAGCACTCGAGGAGCTGGGGCTCTTCGCGGGTCACGGGCTCCTCGTCGGCGGCCTCGATGACGTGCTCGGCGCGGTCGATGAGTTCCGAGTCCGCCGCTTGTTCCTGAGCGACGCGCTCGCCGCCCCGGGCCACTACTGCCGGCAGCACCACTACCTCGCGCTCGAGGGTGGCCGCTGCCCCTTCGACGACTCCGAGCTGCTGCCGACAGAGAACGTCGTCGATGAGCTCGTCGAGTTCACCCTGCAGCACGGCGTCGACCTGATGCTCGTCGTGCGCCGTCACGACCTGGTCGATGCGCATGGCGGCGTCGCCGCGGTGCTGTACCCGCCGGCGGCCTGACGCACCACCGCAACCGGGGCGTGGCCGAGGCGGCGCGCGAGCAGCCAGAAGGCCATCAACGCCACCACGCCCGCGGCCGCTGTCGCCAGGGTGGCGGCGAGCTGCCCGGGCGGCGGCAGCTGCAGCGCGTAGAACCTGCGCACTGGCTGCACGACGAAGACGAGCGCAAAACCGGTCAGTGACGCGGCGACGAGCAGCACCTTCCACCACGTGAACGGCAGTGCCAGGAGCAGCAGCACCAGCAGGCTCAGCACGAGCCCGGTGATCGTCGCCGCGGTTCGCTGCTGCAACAGCGGCAGCGCCTGGGCGTGCAGCAGCAGGTACACGACCAGGATCGTCGCGGCGCAGATGATGCCGGCGGGGATCGTGAAGCGCAGCACGCGATCGATGAACCCGGGCACGTAGCGCCGCAGGTTGGAGCCCAGCGCCAGGAAGAACGCGGGAAAGCCGACGGCCAGGGCATCGATGATCGTGAGGTGACGCGGCAGAAAGGGATACGGCAGCAACAGGATGCCGACCGCGACGGCAAGCAGCGTCGTCCACACGGTCTTGGTCAGGAAGATGTTGGCGACGCGCTCGACGTTCGCCGTGACGCGCCGCCCTTCCGCGACGACGCCGGGGAGCGTTGCGAAGTTGCTGTCCAGCAGCACGATCTCGGCCACCGCCTTCGTCGCCGGGGCGCCCGATCCCATGGCGATGCCGACATCCGCGAGCTTGAGCGCCAGCGCGTCGTTGACGCCGTCGCCGGTCATCGCCACGGTGTGGCCGCGGCGCTGCAGCGCGGTGACGATGGCCTGCTTCTGATCCGGTGTGACGCGGCCGAAGACCGAGCGCTCGTGCAGCACGGCGGCGAGCGCATCCGGATCCTCCGGCAGATGACGCGCGTCGACGGGCTGCTCGGCGCCGGGGACGCCGACGCGCGCGGCGACCGCGGCGACGGTGTTCGGGCTGTCGCCCGAGATCAACTTGGGTGACACCCCCTGCTGCTTGAAGTACGCGATGGCCGCCGCGGCCTCCGGCCGCACCTGCTCGCTGCAGACGACGAACGCGGTGGGCCGCTGCCCGGCCGGCAGCGTCTCGCCGTGCAGCGCCGCGTCGGTCCGGGTGAGGACCAGCACGCGGGCGCCGCTGCTCGCGAGCTCGGCCGCACGCTCCACGTCCGACGCGCTCGCGGCGGGCAGCACGATCTCCGGCGCGCCGAGCACCCATGTGCCCTGCCCGTCGAAGGTCGCGGCACTCCACTTTCGCGCTGAGGAGAAGGGCACCGATGCGCTGCGCGTCCACGTGGCGCTCGGCGGAAAGTGCCCGGCCACCGCGGCCAGCGTCGCGTTGCGATTCTCGTCGTCTGCCAGTGCGCCGAGCGCCGCCGGCACGGGCGCGGTCGCGTCGAGAGTCACCAGCTGGGCGAAGGTGATGTCGCCGTCGGTGATCGTGCCCGTCTTGTCGAAGCAGACGACGTCGACGCGTGCGAGCCCCTCCACGGCAGGCAGCTGCTGCACCAGCACCTTGCGCCGCGCGAGCGACACGGCGGCGACGCCGAAGGCGATGCTCGTCAGGAGCACAAGTCCCTGCGGCACCATGCCGACCAGCGCTGCGACGGTGCTGATGAGCGCGTCGCGAAGGTTGCTGTGCGCATGCAGCTGGCTGACGACAGTGAGCAACGCCACCGGACCGATCGCGAATGTGACGTAGCGCAGGATGCGGTTGATGCCGGCGATGAGCTCCGAGTGCGCCAGCTCGAATCGCTGCGCCTTGATCGTGAGCTTGCGCGCGTACGCGTCGTCGCCGACGGCCGTCGCCTGATACCGCCCCGATCCCGCGACGACGAAGCTCCCCGAGAGCACATTGACGCCGGCCGGCTTGTCCACCGGTTCCGACTCGCCGGTGAGCAGCGACTCGTCGACCTGCATGCCCGTGCTCTCCTGCACGACGCCGTCCGCAACGATCTGATCGCCGGCCCGCAGATCGACGAGGTCGTCGAGCACCAGGTCCGCAACATCGACGTGCTGCACGGCGCCGTCGCGGACCACCCGCACGTGCGGTTCGTTGAGCACCGCGAGCCGGTCGAGCGTGATCTTGGCGCGCAGCTCCTGCGCGATGCCGATCACGGTGTTGGAGATGAGAATGACGCCGAACACCGCATCCTGCGGCTGCCCGACGATCAGGATGATGACGAGCAGCGTGCCGAGGATGAGGTTGAAGCGCGTGACGACGTTGCCGCGCAGGATCTTCGCAACAGACCGGCTCGTGCGCTCGCTGGTGGCGTTGGTCTGACCGCGCTCGCGGCGGGCGGCGACCTCGGCGGCGGTGAGGCCGTTCAGCCCGCGAAGGCCTCGCTGAAGAAGGCGGTTGCCGCCGCGAACGACCGCCGGTCGGTGCGCTCGTGATACGCGACACCCGGCATCCCGCCGGGAGCCGCATCAGCGTGGGTGAAGCCGTGCATCGCGTCGCCGTACACGTTGATCTGAGAATCCGCCCCGGCGTTCTGCATCTCGTCGACGAACGCGACCACGTCGCTCATCGGCACGTGCGGGTCGATCGCTCCGTGGCACGCGAGCACGCTCGCCTTGACAGCGCCCGTCTGCGCCGGACGCGGCGTCTTGAAGCTGCCGTGCATGCTGACCACGCCGCGCAGGTCGACGCCGGCGCGCGCCAGCGTGATCACCGTCATGCCGCCGAAACAGAACCCCACAGCACCGAAGCGGCCGTCGACGTTGCCCTCGTCTGCGAGCACCGTCAGCCCTGCCTGGGCGCGGCGCACCAGCGTGTCGGGATTGTCGCGCAGCGCCATCAGCATCGCGCGCCGCCCGTCGCCGGGCGGGATCGGGCCGTACATGTCGCAGGCGAAGACGTCGTAGCCCAGCGCCGCGTAGCGCTCAGCCTGACCGCGTGCATGTGCGTCCAGCCCGCCGCCCCCGTGGACGAGCAGGATCCCCGGGCGCGGCCCGGCGGTCTCGTCGTCATCACCGACCAGGAGGCCGGCAAGCGGGGTGTCGCCATCGCTGTACGCAATGTCGCGAGCTGTGGTCGGCATGCGGGTACCTCGTTCTCAGATGGGCCGGTTGGGTCCAGTATTCTTGCCCGAGTGAGCGCGGATCCGTGGTTCGTCAAGCGCCAGATCGGGTTCGGCTGGCGTCCGGCGGCCTGGCAGGGCTGGGTGATCACGGTGGTGGTCCTCGGCTCCGGGATCGCGGCGGTGATCGTCGGGCGCGTCCACAAGTCGCTGCTCGGCTACATCGGTCTTCTCGCCGCGTTCGGCCTGTACGCGCTCGTCGCGTCGGCGGCGGCGCGCGTGCAGGCGGGCGCCCGCGCAACCGCAACCGCGGCAGCTCCCACGGCGACGGCGCCGGCGTCCGCTGCACCCGCACCACGCGCCATTGCAACCGCGCCGGCACCCGTGCGACCGGCGCTCGACACGTCGCGCCCGCCGGCGCTCGTCGTCGACCATCTCACCAAGCGGTTCGGGGATCGCGTCGCGTTCCAGGACGTCTCCTTCACCGTCGGCGCGGGAGAGGTGTTCGGGTTTCTCGGACCGAACGGCGCCGGCAAGACCACCACCGTGCGCACGCTCGGCACGCTGATCGCACCGACCTCCGGGTCCGCGATCGTTGCCGGCATGCCCCTGCTGCCGGAGAACGGCCAGGCCATCCGTCAGCGCATCGCGATCATGCCCGAGGCGCCGGGCCTCTATCTGCGCCTGAGCGTGCGCGAGAACCTGCAGTACTTCGCCGGGCTGTTCTCCATCGCGAATCCCAACGAGCGAATCGGCGAGGTGCTCGAGGCGGTCAACATGCTGCCGCGCATCGACGATCTCTGCGGCAGCCTCTCCAAAGGACTCAAGCAGCGAGCGGGCCTGGCGCGCGCATTGCTCAGCAATCCCGAGGTGCTGTTCCTCGACGAACCGACCTCGGGGCTCGATCCCGTGGCCACGCGCGACGTCAACGATCTCATCGAGGGCCTGCGCCGTCGTGGTGTGACGGTGTTCCTCACGACGCATCGCCTCGAGGAGGCGCAGCGTCTGTGCGATCGCGTTGCCATTCTCAACACGACGATGCGCATGGTGGGACGGCCGGACGATCTGCGCGCCAAGCTGTTCAGCCGGGCGCTGGTCGTGGCCACCGCGTCGCCCCTCTCCTCGCCCGCGAACGTGTTCGACAGCGTCAAGGGCATCGACGGCTGGTCGCTCGACGCCGTCCAGGATGAGAACGCGGACGCGAGCACTCCGCCGCCCGATGGCGGCGCGCGCTACGTCGTGAACGTCTCCGACCCCAAGGCCGTTGCGCCCGAGCTCACGCGCGCGCTCGTCGCCGCCGGCGCCGATGTCGAGCAGCTCGCGGAGCGCGTGCACTCGCTCGAGGACATCTACCTGCAGCTCGTCAACGAGGACGTGGAGGCGACGCACCGATGAGCTTCAGCCTCGGTCGCGCGCGCGCTGTGCTCGTGAAGGAGCTGCGGGACTTCCGGCGCAACAAGTTCATCATCGGCACGATCGTGGTGCTGCCGCTGATCTTCATCATCGTGCCCATCTCCGATCTGTTCCGCGCCGCTCCGCCCCGGTTGCAGACGGTGCAGGTCGGCACCAGCCTGCTGCTCCTCCTGGTCGCGCCCGTGGTCATGCCGGCGACCATCGCGGCGTACTCGGTGGTCGGCGAGAAGGAGCAGGGAACGCTCGAGCCCGTGCTGACGACACCCGTGCGCCGCGAGGAGCTGCTCATCGGCAAGGCGAGCGCGGCGCTGCTCCCCTCGGTGGCCATCGCATACCTGCTGTTCACCGTGGTGGTGATCGCCGTGCGCATCGGCGCCAGCCACGTCGTCGTCGACGACGTATGGCAGCCACAGAACTTCCTGGCACAGGCGCTGTTCTCGCCACTGCTGGCGGGATGGGCGATCTGGGTCGGCATCGCCATCTCCGCACGCTCGTCCGACGTGCGGGTGGCGCAGCAGCTCGGCACCCTCGCGAGCCTGCCGCCGCTCGCCATCGTCGCGTTGATCGAGTATCAGGTGATCACGCCGAGCGTCACCACGGCACTGATCATCGGTGCGATCCTCGCCGGCCTGGATGCGCTGGGATGGTGGTTCGTCGGCACCCTGTTCAACCGCGAGCGCCTCATCACCGGACGCAACGCGACGCGCGCCACGCGCAGGCGGGTGGCGCCTCAGGAAGCGGCGAGCAGCACGTAGACGTCGGTGCGGACCTTCGCCGGGTCCTCGTCCCAGTCGCCGTAGAGCTCCCAGCCGATGCCGGCGTTGGTCCGGCCGTTTGCCCGGAGCCACTCCTCGATTGCGTCGTATGCGCGATGCATCTGCGAGTAGTCGCCGTAGTGCGAGGCCCACGCAACGTCCCCGGCGGGCGTCTCGCTGCGATGGACGCCGTCGGTGTCGGTGAAGTCGCTCAGGATCTCGACGCCAGCCTCGATGGAGAGCCGGCCGTCGCCGCCGCCGCGATAGATGACGATGTTGTGGCCGGCCCTCACCTGCTGCGCGCGCAGCACGGTCCACACGTCGCCGAGCAGGCGGCGGATCTCGCTGCCGAGCTGCTGCTGCGCCACGGTGGCGCGCACCGAGGCGATCGGACGCGCCGTGACGTGCTCGCTGTGCACCTCGTCGCTCACGTCGCCACCTCCATTCGCGCCGGCGAGCGACGCATCGGTGCGACGCACCAGCATGGCAATGCGCTCGGCGAGCTCCGGCCAGAGCTGTCGCGGCAGCCCGTGGCCCATGCCGTCGATGATCACGAGCTCCGAGCCGGGGATGGCCGACGCGGTGGCATGGCCGCCACTCGCATCGCACAGGACGTCGGCGGTTCCGTGGATCACGAGCGTGGGCAGGGTGAGCTCGCGCAGGCGCTCGGTACGGTCGCCGGACGCCAGTGAGGCGACGGCATGCCGAGCCAGACCGAGCGTGTCATGCCCGCGGTCCCACGAACGCGCAGCCACGTCGGCGATGCGCTCCTCCTCGAACTCGAACGCGGGCGACGCCACCGCGCGCAGCGCGCGCACCTGCCACTCGATGAATCCCTGCCGCTCGTTCGGGGGCGCGCCGAGGCCGGCGAACGCGGAGATGTCCGCTTGGCCCACGCGCGAGCTGCCCGTCGAGGACATCATCGAGGTGAGCGAGCGAACGCGGTCGGGGTGCTCGAGCGCCATCGTCTGCGCGACCATCCCGCCGAGCGACGCGCCCACCACGTGCGCGCTGGGGATCTCGAGCACGTCGAGCAGGCCCACGCTGTCCTCCGCCATGTCGGAGAGCGTGTAGGACGCCGTCGTGAAGTCGCCGGCCATTGCCGCGCGCACGTCCGGAGGCGGACCGTCGCTGAAATGTGTGGACCGGCCGATGTCGCGGCTGTCGAAGCGGATGACGTGCAGACCCCGCTGCACGAGCTCGTCGACGAAGCCCTCCGGCCACCAGATCATCTGCGCGCCGCCGCCCATGATCAGCAGCACCGGCGGCGCGGCGGGGTCGCCGAAGACCTCGTAGGCGATGTCGATTCGCGCCGGGCCGACGCCCGACGCGCGTTGCTCAGTCACGTCTCGACTTCCCTTTTCCTGTTCCGGGTGCGCTGGCCCTCGACGTTACGTCCGGCGACGGCCGACCGCGACAGCGAGGCCTGCGAGCATGGCAGCGCCGATGCCACCGATCACGAGGCCGGTCGTGTCACCGCCAATCTCAGCGCCGCTGCCCGCCGATGGCGAGGGCAGCGCTGTCGGCGATGCAGTGGGGGCCGGCGTCGGTGTCGGGGTCGTCGTGGCGCCCTGCACCTCGAAGGCGCCGATGTCGCACGCGGTGTCGCCGGCGAACTCGGCGTTGCGCGACTCAGCGCGCTGATCGAGGTTGTTGATCGGCGCGGCTGCACAGGTGCTCGCGCTCGCGGCGCCGAACGCCGGGCTGCTCTTTGTGATCGCCAGAGTCGGGGTCGCGCCGCCGTTGTTCTGCAACGTGCCGAGCGCGGGATCGGCGTGGACGGCATTGGTCGTGAACCCGCACGATCCCGGGGCCGTGCCGTCTTCCAGGTTGTTGCCGCCGTCGGTGATGGTGGCGCTGCCGTCTGCGTGGCAGTTGGCGCCGGTGGCCGCGGTGTTCTTGGCGACGATGGTGTTGGTCACCGTGATGGTCCCCGTCACCGCGGTCATCCCACCGCCGTTGCCGGATCCGCCACCAGTCACGCTGTTGTTGGCGATCGTGCTGTTGATGACAGTGACGGTGCTCTCGCCGCCGTTGCTGAAGATCGCTCCGCCCTCGCCACTCGCGCTGTTGCCCGTGAACGTGCTGTTGGACACGGTCAGTGCGCCCAGGGTTCCGATGGCGCCGCCGTCGCCCGACCGATTGTTGCCGTCGAACGTGCTGTTCAGCACCGTCAAGGTGCCGCCGAAGTTGAAGATCGCGCCGCCGAGCTGAATTCCGCCGTTGTTGTTGGTGAACACGCTGTTGTTCACGGTGACTGTTCCGGCCCCGTTGATGAGGATCGCGCCCCCGCCATTGCCGATCGGGACCGGGAGCGTGCCATTCTGCAGGGTCATCTGCGAGATGGACACGGTGGCGCCGCTGTCCACCTGGAAGACCCGGTTGGTCTGCCCACCGGCGTCGATGATGGTGCTGCCCGGACCGTTGCCGGTGATCGTGACGTTCCCCGCCGTCGCCGTGATGTCCATCTGACCCGAGGTGAGCGCGATCGGCGTGCCGTTGGTGCTCGACGCGAACGTGATCGTGGTCGGCGAGCTGCCTGCGGTGTTCGCCACGGCGATGGCGGCGCGCAGCGTGCACGTTCCACCGGAGCACGTGCCGCCGCTGTCGGCGGAGCTGTTGACCACGAGGTTCGTCGCCGCCCGCGCGGGATGTGAGCCCAGTGCCGCGAACATCGACAGACCGACGGATGCGGCAAGCGCCGCCACAACAATGCGTCTCATCGAGTGCCTCCCAACAAGTGGACCGCGGGATTTGGCAGGCGCAAGTGTGCCACGGCGCGTTCGGCGCCGCCAGCAGCCGGGCGGCGCTGATGATATTTGCAACAGACCTGCTACAGCGCTAGTGGACTGTACCGGCCGGATGGTTAGTAGACCGCGGCAGGCGGCCGACAGGCCGCCGGTCGGGGCGCTGAGGCCAAGGAGGCGCCGAGCAGCGCAGCGAGCGCATCCGTCGATGCGTGAGCGAAGCAGCGCAGAAGCCGACGCCGGCATCAACGCAGCGAGCCGATGAGATGCTGACCATTTGGCCGGTACAGTCCACTAGTGGACTGCCGAACCGTCGTAGACCTTCTCGCCGGCGCGGATGGGGACCTTCAACCAGTTCTCCAGCGGCGGCAGCGGACACGAGTAGGCCTCGGAGTACGCGCAGTACGGGTTGTACGCGTAGTTGAAGTCGAGCTCGACCATATCGTCGTGCGGGCGGGTCACCTCGAGGTACCGGCCGGCGCCGTACGTCTCCTTCCCGGACGTGGCGTCGCGGAAGGGCACGAAGAGATCGCGATCGCCCTCGCTCGCGAACAGCGTGAGCTGAGCCGGCGCTCCATCGACGGTGAAGTGCGCCACGCCGTAGCGCTGATAGGTCACCTCGTCGCCCGTGGACGTCGGCATGAGCAGGTCCTCCGCGGCCGGCGGAGCCTCGACGTGCCCGGCGATGACCAGCGCCGGGTCGGGCTCGAAGTAGGAGAGGCCGCGGAAGTCGGCGCGCTCGCCGGCCGGGATCGGCGTCTCGGGGTCGTGGACGAACATGTGGTCCTTGGCGCGCCGGAACTCGTCGATCGCTGCCACGGCGACTGCCTCCGTTACCGTTGCCTGACCGGACGAGCCTAGCCGGTGCGATGGTTACCGGGCAATCCACCGGGGAACACTCCGCAGGTCATTTGACGGGTGCGAGCCGCTGCCCCGAGGGTGAGAATGGAGCGGCCGCATCACCAGCGCCTTCACCGGAGCACATGAGATGAGCGTCAACACCCGCAACTTCGGTCCCTCGCAACGCTACGGGTTCGCACCCGGGGCGGTGCCGATCGCGGGCGATCTGGCGCGATCCGTGTTCAGCCAGGTCATGGGGCTGGTGGCGCTCACCACCGGCACCTTCGCGCTCGGCGCATACGCCGGCCAGAATCTGAGCGGCGGCATCGGGATCGTCTTCTTCCTCATCGCGTTCGGCACGCTCTTCGGTCTCAACGCGGCGTCGCGTCGCGGCAACCAGCAGCTTGCGGTGGGGCTGCTGCTCGTCTTCGGCCTGCTGCTCGGCCTGGCGTTCGGGCCGGTCCTCAGCGCGTACGCGCGCGTCGAGCCCCAGGTGCTGTGGGAGGCGGGCGGCGCCACCGCGCTCTTCGTCGCGGGCCTCGGCGCGCTGGGGTACTCGATCCGCACCGACCTGTCCCCCTACGCCCGGATCCTCTTCTTTGCGCTGCTCGGGCTGATCCTGGTCGGGATCATCGCGATCTTCATTCACATCCCGGGCTTCGCCGTGCTCTGGTCGGTCGCCGGGCTGGTGATCTTCGGCGGCTTCGTCGTCTTCGACTTCAACCGCCTCCGCCTCGCAGGCGGTCAGATGGCGGTGCCCATCGCCGCAAGCATCTTCCTCGACATCCTCAACATCTTCCAGTTCTTCCTCATCCTGTTCTCCGGCAACAGCCGGGACTGATCCGGTCGCCGGCGACTCGCGCAATGGAGATCGAGGAGCTCGCAGAGCTGCTGAAGGAGTCCGAGGCGCAGCACGCCGCGTTCGAGCGTGTGGCGCCGAAGCACAACTGGTACGACTGTTACGCGGCCTACATCGTCGCGCGACAGCGCGGCAGCAACCCCGAGGAGGCCGCGCTCGCCGCGCGGACGTTCATGGCCGAGGCCAAGGGCGTCATCGTCGCTGCCTGATTCGAGGGCCAAGGCCTCGATGTCGAAGGTGCTACCGACGCCGGCACCATCGTGACTGCGCTCCTTCCGTGCGAGTCGTAATCGCCGACGCCTCACTGCTCGTGCGCGAGGGACTCGCGCGGCTGCTCGACGCTGCAGGGATCGAGGTTGTCGAGCAGGCCGGTGACCTCGGCGCGCTCATGCACGCCGTGCTGCTGCACAGGCCCGACGTCGCCATCGTCGACATCCGGATGCCACCGCGGCACAGGGACGAGGGCCTGCGCGCGGCAGATGAGCTGGCCACGCAGGCGCCGTCGGTGGGCGTGCTGGTGCTGTCGCAGTTCGCGGAGCCCGAGTACGCCGCCACGCTGCTGAAGACGTCGCCACGCGGGCGTGGCTACGTGCTGAAGGAACGCGTGCTCCATCGTGATGCCCTGGTGAGCGCGCTGCACCGCGTCGCCGCCGGCGAGACGGTGGTCGACGCGGCGGTCGTCGAGGCCTCAGTCGCGACGCGAACCGGCCGCGACCGTCTCGGGCCGCTGACGGCTCGCGAAGTGGCGGTGCTGCGCTTGATGGCCGAAGGCCTCACCGACCGCGGCATCTGCGAGCGGCTGTCCCTGTCGCCGAAGACGGCCGCCACCCACGTGCAGCACATCTTCGCCAAGCTCGAGCTGCCGAGCGACGCGTCGGACAACCGTCGCGTGCATGCGCTTCTGGTGTATCTGACGGCACAGCCGCCAGGCTGACCCCTTCAGGAAACGCTACGTCGCACGTACCTCGACGAAACCAGCGACACTGAAGTCCTCGTCGAACGCATAGGCCTCGAGCAACCCACGCCTGCGCATGACCGCAAAGCTCGTCGCGTCGACGAACGAGTATGCGCGCTCGTTGTGGCGATCGAGCCAACGCCAGGCCTCGCGCTCGAGTTGCTCGTCGACATGAATGATCTGCACGACGATCGACTGCTCGATCAAGAGGCGGGCGCGGCGCGCCACCTGATGGCCATCCCGTCGACGCAGAAACGTCCAGACCTCGCCGACTATGTGATTGGTCGACATCAGCGGCCCGTTCCGCGCCGCCCACAGGGTGCTCGCAGCGGAATGGTGCTGGTCACGACGCAGCGCCAGGGCAACCCAGAAGCTCGTGTCGACGAATCTCACGCCCCGTAGATGACAGCGTCGATGTCGTCCACGGGGGTCGCATCGGAGATTCCGACGAGCTCGTCGACGGGGTCGGGCGTCGACTGGTCAACACCGATTTCCGCGGCGAGCCCGGCGCGAATGAGCGCAGCCTTCGATATGTGGCGGCGTCGAGCCTCGCGCTCGGCGCGGCGATCCAGCTCCTCGTCGATATAGACGTTTATCCGCCGCATCGCGATCCAGTATACACACCATCCTGACTGCCGTGTGTATAAGCTCGCAGGCCGCAAACCTGGAGCCGCCGGTGCGTCAGGCTGCGGGGACTGCCGCGTTGATCGCCGCGATTGTTGCTGCAGGGTCGTCGACCTCGACGACGAGCCGCTTGTATTTCTCGTCGCGCAGCGTGATCGCCACTGCCTTCTCGGCGTGGTGCACATCGTAAAAGGCGCAGTCGCCGTGCCAGTAGAACGTTCCGGCGATGATGATGCCGGGAAGATTCGTGCCCGGCGCCCTGATGCCATGGAACCAGTTGCCCGCATCCTCCTGGCCGGCCTCCGCACCGACGACGTGCTCCATCGGAACGCGGATCTCGCTCTTGAGTGCCAGGACGCGGTCGAAGCCCTTCACGTCGACGACGAGCTCGCCTTCGGTGATCTCGACGTGTGCCACCGTCCTCTCCTCTCGGAACGATGCTTGATGATCCGGCGCGATCGGTGCGATACGCGCCGCGTCTCAGCATGGCATACGAAGTGCGCCCAACTGGTGTGATTGCGGCCTCCACGTTGTTCCGCGGACACTGCGTCAGCTGCACTAGCACCGGCAGGGCGTTCGCACCTTCTCTTGGCCGCCCCGCGGCGCCTACCGTGTACAGCGGGGGCGGGGGCATGAGCCTCTCCGCTACAGCGGGTCGAGGCAAAACGGGGAGGTCGACGTTGACCACACCATCACAGGGCGCTCGCCGCCTTCGGCTGCGTATGTCGAGGCGCGGGATGCAGCGATATGGATTCCTTGTGTTGCTCGGCGCCGTGATGATCGCAGGAGCAGGTTGCGGCGAGGCGAGCTCCGCCGACACAACGGCATCTGTCTCCACCGCGGACGAGACGACGGCGCCGCCGTCCAGCACCCCGGTCCAGGCGATCGCAACCAGCACGCCCGTGGCGGTGGTCCCAACCAGCACGCCTGTCGCGGTGGTCCCACCCAGCACGCCGGTTCCGGCTCCAGCGAACCCGCCGGTGGTGGCACCAGCGCCGACTGCGGCGCCAGTCGGAGGCGCCGGCTGCTACATCGATCCGGAAGGCAACTGTTACCGCTCGGGAGAGTTCTGTCCGAACGCAATGCACGGTCAGACGATTCAAGGTGCGAGCGGGCCGCTCAAGTGCGAGGACGTGAACGGCTGGCGTTGGGAGTCCGTGTAGCTGGGGTTAACCGCTCCTTTCCCATCTGTACACGCGATGTTGGTTGCGGGCTAACCCGAGGTTCACCCCTGGCCCGCGAACGTTCAGGCCATGGCGGACGAACAGAACGGCTTTCGCATCTCTCGTCGCGCTCTGCTCAAGGGGGCGGGTGCAACGGGTTTGGCGGCAGCGCTCCCGATCGTGGGGCTGTCGCAGCGTCGGGCTATTGCAGGCCCGTCCACCTCCGGGACTCCCGAGCAGGTGCACCTCACCTGGGGAAGCGACCCACGCAAGTCGGTGGTGGTGTCATGGGCGTCACCCGGGGAGGCGGCCAACGCGCGGGCGACCGTGTGGGCGTCCGGCGGGTTCACCCGCACCGTGCCCGCGGTGCAGCGCATCTACACCGACGGGCTCAACGGCGACACGGTGTGGACATACCACGCCACCCTCCACCATCTCGCTCCGGGCACCCGCTACCAGTACGCCGTTACTGCCGATAACGACGCAAACGCCGCGGACCCGTTCTCTGCATCGTTCACCACCGCTCCTGCGGGTCGCGCGCCGTTCCGCTTCACGAGCTTCGGTGATCTCTCCACGCCGAATACCGCGTGGGTGCTCTCGTACGGACAGTCCGTCTATGCGGTGGATCAGGTGAACGCGCAGAAGCCTCTGTTCCATCTGCTCAACGGCGACCTCTGCTACGCCAACCTCAACCCGAAGTTCCAGCCCCAGGTGTGGGCGGACTTCAACAACAACAACCAGCGCTCGGCGGCGTTCCTCCCGTGGATGCCGTGCGACGGCAACCACGAGATCGAGTTCGACAACGGCCCGCAAGGCCTCGATTCCTACCTCACCCGCTACACACTTCCCGGCAACGGCGTCAGCGGCTTCGAAGGTCGCTGGTATTCGTTCCGCATCGGGTCGGTGCAGTTCGTGTCGCTCGCCGCCGATGACGTCATCTATCAGGACGCCGCCGCGTTCGTCGGCGGCCCCGCGGCGCTGGTGCCGGCCTCGAGCACGGGCAACCCGCCGATCCCGCCGGGCACCTCGCTGTATGTGCACGGCTACAGCGGTGGCAGGCAGACCGCGTGGCTGGCTCAGACGCTGGCCGCGGCGCGCAAGGACGAGTCGATCGACTGGATCGTCGTGCAGATGCACGAGTGTGCCCTGAGCTCATCGATCACAGGCAATGGCTCCGATCTCGGCATCCGGCAGGAGTGGCTCGGACTCTTCGACCGGTACGAGGTGGACCTCGTGCTGTGCGGCCACGACCATGATTACGAGCGCTCGTACCCCGTTCG
>JAFALX010000089.1 GCA_019234035.1 Candidatus Dormiibacterota bacterium
CGATCACGTTGCCGCGCGACTTCGACATCTTCTTGCCCTGACGGTCGACAACGAGGCCGCCCACCAGGCAGTTGCGATATGCAGTCTTGTCGAAGAGCAGCGTGCTTTCCGCGAGCAGCGAGAAGAACCAGCCGCGGGTCTGGTCCAGCCCTTCGCAGATGAAATCAGCGGGGAAGCTCTGCTTGAACAGCTCCTGATTCTCGAAGGGGTAGTGGCGCTGGGCGAAGGGCATGGCGCCGGAGTCGTACCAGCAGTCGATGACGTCGGGGACGCGCCGCATCACTCCCCCGCACTGCGTGCAGGGAAACGTCACCTCGTCGATGAACGGCTTGTGCAGGTCGGCGGTGACATCGAGCCCGAGCTCGGCCGCGCTGCCGACACAGCGCACCGCCTCGCAGCTCTCGCACACCCAGATGGGAAGCGGCGTGCCCCAGTAGCGGCTGCGCGACAGGTTCCAGTCGATCAGGTTCTCCAGCCAGTTGCCCATACGCCCGTCGCGGATGTGCGACGGGTGCCAGCCGATCTCGCGGTTGTGGTGCAGGAGGCGGTCGCGGTGCGCCGTCGTGCGCACGAACCAGGAGTCCAGCGCGTAGTACAAGAGCGGCGTGTCGCAGCGCCAGCAGAACGGATACGTGTGCAGGATCCGCTCCGAGCGATACAGCTTGCCCTCGTTGCGCAGGTCGTCGATGATCCTGGGGTCGGCGTCTTTGACGAACAGGCCGCGGTAGCGGGTCTGCCCCTCGAGGAACCTGCCGTCGAGCCCGACGACGTGGCGGATCGCTATCCCCTTGCTCTGGCAGAGCTCGAGATCGGCGACGCCGTATGCGGCGGCGGTGTGGACGATGCCGGTGCCCTCGCTCATGCTCACCAGCTCGGGTGCGTCGACGACGACGAACGCGAGACCGTCGGGGAGCATGTCGTGGAACAGTGGCTCGTACGTGCTGTCGACGAGCGCCGAGCCCGGCATCTCCTCGAGCACCTCGTAGCCGGGGTCGAGCACCTCGAGCCGCGCCTTGGCGAGGATGTATGACTCGTTGTTCTGCGCCACGCGCACGTACGTCTCGTCCGGATGCACTGCCAGCGCGACGTTGCCCGGCAGCGTCCACGGCGTCGTCGTCCAGGCCAGCAGGTACGTGGCATCGTCGGAGTCGTTCAGGGCGAACTTGACATACACCGACGGGTCCGGCGTGTCGTCGTGATATCCCTGGCTGAGCTCGTGTGATGACAGCGACGTCTGGCAGCGCGGGCAGTACGGGGTGACCTTGTAGCCCTTGTAGAGCAGGTCCTGGTCGAAGAGCTGCTTCAGGCTCCACCACACCGACTCGATGTACGTCGTGTCATACGTGCGGTACGGGTTGTCGAAGTCGAGCCAGAAGCCGAGGCGCTCGCTCATCTCGCGCCACTGGTCGATGTACTCGTTCACCGACTCGCGGCAGAGCGCGTTGAAGCGCTCCACACCGTACTCCTCGATCTGCTTCTTGCCGCTGATGTGCAATGAGCGCTCCACCTCGAGCTCGACCGGCAGCCCGTGGGTGTCCCAGCCGGCCTTGCGCTCGACGGAGAAGCCCGACATCTGGCGGTGGCGCGCGAACAGGTCCTTGTACGAGCGCGAGAGCACGTGGTGGATGCCGGGGAGCCCGTTGGCCGTGGGCGGCCCCTCGTAGAACACATACCGCGGCGCGTCGCGGCGCAGGTCGAGCGAGCGCTCGAACACGCGCCCGCGGCGCCAGAGCTCGAGGACCTCCGCCTCCGCCTGGGCGAATCCTGCCCGGCTGGGAACGGGGGAGAAACGCGTCATCGGCTCAAGGGTACGGGGTCGCGGGCGCCGAAGATCGCGCGGCCGATGCGCACGATGGTCGCACCCTCGGCGATCGCAACTTCGAAGTCGTCGCTCATGCCCATGCTGAGCTCGGGCAGCGGCAGGGCCAGGGCCTGCGACAGCTGCTCGCGGAGCGCGGCGAGGCGCCGGAAGTATGGCGCCGCGTCGCCCGGATCTGCTGCGGGCGGTGCGATCGTCATCAGACGGGCCAGGTGCACCGACTCCAGCTGCGCGACCGCGCGCGCGAGTGCGTCGAGCTCCTCCTCCGGCGCCCCGGTGCGCGCCTGGATCCCGGTCAGGTCCGCCTCGATCAGCACGTCCAGGGGCCCGGCATCGAGCGCGCGCCGCTGTTCGGCCAGCGCCGCGGCGACGCGAAGGCTGTCGACCGACTCCACGACGTCGAAGGGATTCGCCGCCCGCTTCGCCTTGTTCGTCTGCAGGTGGCCGAGCAGGTGCCAGCGAGCCTCGCCGCCGACCGCCTCCCGCTTGGCCGCGGCCTCCTGCACGCGATTCTCACCAACGTCGCTGACGCCCGCCTCGATCGCGGCGGCCACGCGCGTGGCGTCGACGCCCTTGGTGACGGCGACCAGCCGGATCGACGCCGGGTCGCGACCGGCGCGCTCGGCGGCTGTTTCGATGCGACGCCGCACCGCGGCAAGCGCGTCAGCCACCGCCGCGCGATCGCGCGTCAGCCCCTCAGCCCTCGAGGTCGAGCGGGAGGCTCTGGTCTCCGTCGCCGCGCTGGGCACGGCGGCGCACCCCGGTCCGCGTTCCCGGTGTGCGCTGCAGCATGTCCTCGATCGTCGCCCGCATCTCCTCCGCGTCCTTGAACGAGCGGTACACGGAGGCGAAGCGGATGTAGGCGATCTCGTCGAGCTCGCGCAGCCGGTCCATCGCCATCTCGCCCACCAGCCGGCTCGGCACCTCGAGCTGGTTGCGCCCGCGCAGCTCGTTCTCGATGTCGTCGACCATGCGCTCGAGCTCGGCCGGCGCGATGTCACGCTTCTTCGATGCGACCAGCAGCCCGTTCAGGAGCTTCTGGCGGTTGAACTCCTCGCGCCGCCCGTCCTTCTTGACGAGGTAGAGCGCCGGCGCTTCGACGCGTTCGTAGGTGGTGAATCGCTTGCTGCAGTCAAGACACTGACGGCGGCGACGTACCGCCTCGCCCGTTTCCGAGTCGCGCGAGTCGACAACTTTGCTATCCGCTGCGCCGCAAAAAGGACATCTCAAGGTGAAGGCTCATCAGGGCCGCTACCGTCGGTCGCGGAGAAACGCGGGGATGTCGAGATCGTCGGCGTTGTAGGGACCCGCCGGACGTCCGGCCACTGAGAACGTCGTCGGCTGCCGCTGTTCGGTGACGATCGGGCGCGACTGCGGCTCGTACGCAAGCGTCCCCAGAACGTCGATCTGTCCACTGAAGCCGGTGGCGATCACGGTGATCTTCACCTCGCCCTTCATGTGATCGTCGATCACCGTGCCGAAGATGATCTGCGCCTCGGGATCCGCCGACTCGCTGATCAGCTCGGCCGCCTCGTTGACCTCGTACAGGGTGAGGTCGGTGCCGCCGGTGATGTTGAGCAGGATGCCCTTCGCGCCGGCGATCGTCTGCTCGAGCAGCGGGCTTGCCACCGCGTCGCGCGCGGCGTCCGCGGCGCGCGTGTCGCCGCTGCCGAAGCCGATGCTCATGAGAGCCTGCCCCTGGCCCTGCATGACCGCCTTCACGTCGGCGAAGTCGAGGTTGATGATGCCGGGGTACACGATGAGGTCGGAGATGCCCTGCACGCCCTGACGCAGGACGTCGTCGGCGACCTTGAACGCATCGACGATCGAGGTCTTCTTCTCCACCACCTGCATCAGCCGGGAGTTGGGGATCGTGATCAGCGTGTCGACACGGCCCTGCAGCTCCTGGATGCCCTCTTCCGCAGCCTTCTGCCGGCGCAGCCCCTCGAAGCGGAACGGCTTGGTGACGACGCCGATCGTCAGTGCACCCGTCTCGCGCGCGATCTCAGCGATGACCGGAGCAGCCCCGGTTCCGGTCCCGCCGCCCATGCCCGCCGTGATGAACACCATGTCGCTGTCGGCGAGCGCCTTGGAGAGCTCATCGCGCGACTCTTCTGCTGCATCCCGCCCTTTGGTGGGGTCGCCGCCCGCGCCCAGCCCGCGCGTCAGCTTGCTGCCGATGCGCATCTTCTTGTGCGCGGACGACGCGGACAACGCCTGGTGGTCCGTGTTGACCGCGAGGAACTCGACGCCCTTGAGGTTGCTCCGGATCATCCGGTTGACGGCGTTGCTGCCGCCGCCACCGACTCCGACGACACGAATGCGAGCGTTGCCTTCGAGCGTGCGGTCGAGATCTTGCATGGGCGTCTCCTCGGCGTTGCTGGGTGGTGGGGCTGGATCGGCTTCTGGTTTGGGCTGCGGCGAACGCGGTGGGACGCGCGTGACCGCGTCGCCGGGACGGTCGAGGCCGTACAGCCGGGGAAGAATCCCCGACTCCCCTCTCTTCATGCTGCGATTGCTGTCGGAGTCCGCCGCTCGCGCTGCGGGCTGATCAGAAAAGCTCACGTATCCACCGTCCTAATTTCTGTCCGACACCGGTGCTTGCGGTCTCGTGACCGTTGGAGCGCGTCGATCGCTGTGCGCGCGGCGGCCGTGTGCTGCGCGCGCCCCAGCGCAAGAGGCCCACTACTGTCGCATGGTGGGGCCCGCGGATCTCGTCGTTCATGCCGTGCACACCCTGCGGCGTGGCGACGCGCGCGGGCAGATCGGTCTGCTGCTGCACCACCTCGGCGAAGCCGCGCAACAGCGCACCGCCGCCGGTCATGACGACACCACCGGGGAACAGGCCCGCAGGCCCGGCGCGCTCGATCTCCGCGGCGATGAGCGACGCCATCTCGCGTGCGCGGGGGCCGATGATCTCGGCCAGGAAGCGCTGCGGCACGCCGACCGGCTCGTCGTATCCCATCGGCGTGAGCGTCACCTCGGCATCCGCCGGCAGGGTTAATTGCAGACAATGGCCATAACTGCGCTTGACCATCTCGGCGGTCTCGAGGTCGCAGCGCAGGCCGACCGCGAGGTCGGACGTGACGTGGTTGCCACCGACGGGGATGACACCCGTGTGCACGATGCTGCCGCGGCAGAACACCGCGACGTCGCTCGTGCCACCACCGACGTCGACGACGATGACGCCGCGCTCGATCTCGTCCTCGGTGACGACCGCCTCCGCGGAGGCGAGCACCTGCAACACCATGTCCTCGACGTCGATCCCCGCCTTGTGCACGACCTTCACGATGTTCTGGATCGCGGTGTTGGCGCCGGTGATGATGTGCGCGTCGACCTCGAGGCGATTGCCCGCCATGCCGATGGCGTCGCGCACGCCCTCCTGGCCGTCGATCGTGTACTGCTGCGGCAGCACGTGCACGATGCGACGCTCGGACGGGACGCTCACCGCACGCGCAGCTTCGATCGCGCGACTCACATCCTGGTTGCGCACCTCGCGATGTCCGGCCGCAACCGCGACGACGCCACGGCTGTTCTGCGACGTGATGTGTCCGCCGGCGATGCCGACCACCGCGGAGTCGATCGGCAGGCCCGACATCTGCTCGGCCATGTCGACCGCCTCTGCGACCGCCTCGGCGGCGCGATCGATCTCGACGACGGCGCCCTTGCGGACGCCTCGCGAGACGGCCTCCCCGACGCCGAGGACGCGAAGGCCTGTCGGCTCGAGGTCGGCGGCAGCGCAGCACACCTTGGTCGTTCCTAGATCGAGTGCAAAGACGCGGCGGGGACGGGACACGCTTGAACCCCGAGTATAGAGCGGCGAGGGGCCTCAGGTAAGGGGGAAAGCCGCTCCAAACCCCCACATGGTGGATGCGGCCGTCCGGCGGGCCACAACATATCGTGAGCGGCCGGCGCCGCCGGCCCTGCCGCGAGGTACCGTTGGCGTCGTGCCCGCCGAGTACCACTTCGTCACCCGCTGGCGGATCCCCGGGACGCGGGAGGAGGTGGCCGCCGTCCTGCGCGACGCCGCCGACCTGGTGCGCTGGTGGCCCTCGGTCTACCTCGATGTCGAGGTGCTGGAGCCCGGCGCCGCCGACGGGGTGGGGCGCGTGGTCAGCCTCTACACCAAGGGCTGGCTGCCGTACACGCTGCGCTGGCGATTCACCACGACGAGCACCCGCGGCGCCGCCGGCTTCTCGCTGCGAGCCGAAGGCGACTTCGTCGGCACCGGGACGTGGGTGTTCAAGCAGGAGGGCGACGATGTCGTCGCGCTGTACGACTGGCGCATCGCGGCGGAGAAGCCGCTGCTGCGGCGCTTGACGTGGCTCATGCGTCCGGCGTTCAGCGCCAACCACCACTGGGCGATGCGTCAGGGGCTGGTGAGCCTCCGCCGCGAGCTCGAGCGGCGCCGCCTCGGTGCCGGTGCGCCGTTTCCCGTGCCGCCGCCGGGGCCGACGTTCGCCTGGCTGCTGAAACGCGGCGCGCGCGCCGACACGAAATAAAGGCCCTGATGCACGAACAGGGCCTCGCCACTGCACCTTCTGGACGAGACCCTGCCGGCCGCGGCCCCTGTCGGGCCGCTGAAGCCCGCACACCGTAGCACCGCTCCGGCGCGGCGTCTATGGGTGTGGAGCACGACGCGCCAGCCGGCCTGCCGTGACGCTGTGACCCAGCGCGACGATCCGTCAGGCCGCCGACCTTGTCAGATCAACACCACTTTGCCGCGGGCCGTGCCACGCAGGACTTCGCGGAAGCCCTCTTCCGCAAGCTCCATTGGGTACGTCGATCCGATCAACGGCTTGAGGCGGCCGGGCGCGCACAGCTCGACGAGATGGCGGAGCTCGGTGAGCGTGCCCATGCTCGAACCGGCGACCGTCACGTTGCGATAGAAGATGCGGTTGAGCTGCGCCGGAGGATTCAGGCCGCCGGTGGCGCCCGCGACGAGCACGATGCCGCCGGCGCGCACCGAGCGAAGGCTCAGCTCCCAGGTCGGTTCGCCGACGGTCTCCACCACGGCGTCGACGCCCATGCCGTCGGTCCGCTCGATGAGCGCCCGCGCCGTCTCTCGCGCAGGAGCAAAGGCCTCGGTGGCGCCGAGCTCCAGCGCGAGCGCTCGTTTCTCCTCGTCTCGCGACGTCGCGTACACGGTGATGCCGAAGAGGTTCGCGAGCAGAATCGCCGCCGACGCGACGCCGCCGCTGACACCGTGCACGAGCACGTTCATCCCCGGGCGGAGCGCTGCGCGTGTGAACAGCATGTGATACGCGGTCAGATAGGCGGTCGGCAGGCACGCAGCGACGTCGAACCTCACCGAGTCCGGCAGCGCGATGAGATTCTGCGCGGGCACGAGCACCTGATCGGAGAACGTGCCGGCGACAGGCGTCTCACTGAAGAGACGTGCACTGCGACACGGCGCCGCCTCCTCGCCGCGGCACGCGACGCAATGACCGCACCGCACGACACCATGCACGACGACGCGCGAGCTCGGCTTCGGCAGGTCGTCCGCCACCTCGTCGTCGGCGTAGCCGAACAGCGAGCCGGCGAGATCACATCCGAGCACGTGTGGTGGCACGATCGGCGTCGCGGAAACGCCGCGCAGCGTCCAGATGTCGTGGTGATTGATCGATCCGGCCGCGAAATGCACCATGGCCCAGCCCGGTCGCAGCACCGCCTCGTCGACGTCACCGACCTCGAGATTCGCGAGTGGGTCGTCGCCGCCGGTGCGCGCGGCAACTACGGCACGCATGGACCGGCACCGTACCAGAGGTGCCGTCGCGGCCTGACGCCCCTGAGGCGAGTCCGACATCCGCCCGGGTGGGGGACCATACCGGGCAATGCGCCTCGACATGACGCCGCACCCGGGCCGGCCGTTCTTCTCGTTCGAGTTCTTCCCCCCGCGCAGCGATGCGGGCGAGGAGGCGCTTTTCCAGACGATCGCCCAGCTGCGCGAGCTCGAGCCCACCTTCGTCTCGGTGACGTACGGCGCAGGCGGGTCGACCCGCACCCGGACGCTGGAGCTGGTCGCGCGCATCCGTCGCGAGACCGACATCGAGCCGGTGGCACACATGACGTGCGCCGGGTCAACAGTCGACGAGTTGCGCGGCCTCCTCGACGCCCTCATCGAGGCGGGCATCGACAACGTGCTGGCCCTCCGCGGCGATCCGACCGATGGCGCCGACACGTTCACTCCCGTGCCAGGCGGTCTCGCCCATGGACACGAGCTCATCCGCCTCATCCGTGACCACTACAACGTGTCGATCGGCGCCGCATGTCACCCGGAGAACCACCCCGAGACCGACAGTGCCGATGCCGAGGTTCGCCACGCCAAGCAGAAGGAGGAGGCCGGCGCGGACTTCCTCGTCTCCAACCTCTTCTTCGACAATGCGGCGTTCTTCGACTTCGTCGCGCGGGCCCGCGCGGCTGGTGTGGGCATCCCAATTGTCCCGGGGATCATGCCGGTGACCAACGTCGACCAGATCCGGCGCTTCACCACCAAGATGGGCGCGCACATCCCCGACGCGCTGCTGCGGCAGCTCGACGAGCGCAAGACGGATCCCGACGCCGTGCTCCAGCTCGGGGTGGCCTGGGCAACGCTGCAGTGCGCGGAGCTGCTCGCCGCCGGCGCACCCGGCATCCACTTCTACACGCTCAACCGCTCACCGGCGACGCGCGCGATCCTCTCGGCGCTTCTCGCCGCCCGTCCCTGGGCGACCCGCCGCTAGGTTGCTGACGGGGTCGGCTGCGGCGTTGCGCTGGGCGTCGCGCGAGGTGTCGCTGTCGGCTTCGGTGTCGGTGCGGGCAGCGGGTTGGGCGGAGTCACGCCCGCGGCCCCGGGGGCGCCGGTGGGCGCGGTCTCGGCGAGCACGGCTGCCTGGACGTCCGCGGGAAGCCCAGGAGCGCCACCGACCGCCGGGGCCGACGGGTCTTCGAGGTCGATGTAGCCGAACGACGGGTGCACCATGTCCACCGACCCGCGAAGCGCCGCCAGCGCGGCCAGCTGTGCCGGCAGAGCGGCGAGCGCGTCCTGGGTGTCGAGGTGGCCCAGCACGACCTTCCATCCCGTGCCGGTCCACAGCGACAGGATGTCGTCTACCCCCCATTGGTACGCCGCCACCTGGCAGCCGAACACGGCGGGGAAGTGCTGCGAGATGGTCGCCAGGTCCTGGATCAACACCGGCGACAGCGGCTGCTGCGAGCCGGCGCGGCCGTCGAGCAGCGGGGGCGCCGGGACCGCGGCGGCGACGGCGGTCGCGGTGACCGGCATCGTGGCGCCGTTGGCGGCAAGCAGCGTGTCGACTCCGCCGCGCCGGATTCGCAACGCCACCGCGCGCTCGGTCACGGCGATGTGCACGGACGCCGGCAGCGAGGTCGTCACCGTCGACGATTGCACCCACGGCAGCGCGTCGAGCCGCCGCTGGACCGCCTGCGTATCCAGGATGAACACGCTCTGGTGCGGGACGTCGGCGGCCGCGAGCACGTCGCGAGTGCGCAGCAGGTGCAGCCCGTTGATCTGCGCACCCCGTACCTGAAAGACGGGCAGCGCCAGCGCCAGCACCAGCAGCGCGACCTGTGTCAGCACGATGGCGCCGGCAACGAGGCGGCGCAGCCACGGACGGCGGCGCTGCTCCGACGGCGCCGGTTTGGGGCGGGCATGCGCACGGGCGCGCTCCGATGAACGCAGCGCTGCTCCCGGGACCTTCTCGAAGCGGCGCACCCGGCGCGGCTCGTCGAGGATGGAGAGCGCTGCAGCACGGGCCTGTGCGCGCCGCTGATCGCGGTCGTCGAGGACCGCCGTCGTCATGAGTGTGTGTGCATGAACGTGAAGTGGGACGTGTGGTGCGTCGGTCTTCGATTATCGCCCAGCGGATGGCTCTGCGCCCGCGCTGAGCGGCCTAGTACGTATCGGGCAGGTCGTTGGCGAACAGGACTGTGTCACCGCCCCGCGTGATGCGCCCGATGATCGCCGTGGCGTCGTCGAGGGTGCGCGCCTCGTGGATGTGGTCGTCGGCGAGGCCGCCGGCACGCAGGCCCGCACGAAGTGCGGCGGCGGGACGCGCCACCATGACGATGACGTGGTCGCACACGGCGGCGGCGTGCTCGCCGTAGCGGCGGTTCTCCGCGTCCTCCACCGCGCCGAGCTCCACGAGCCCGGGGGTGACGAGCACCTTGGCTCCCCCGTTCATCGCCGCGAGCACATCCAGTGCGTCGTGCACGCCCACAGGATTCGCGTTGTATGTGTCGTCGATGACGCGCAGGGCACCCGGCGTCGGCAGCGGTTGCAGGCGGTGTTCCACAGGTTGCAGCTCCGCTGCCGCGGCGACGGCCTTGCCCAGCGAGTAGCCGAGAATGTGCACCACCGCGAGGGCCGCGGTCACGTTGAGCACCTGGTTGCGCCCCAGAAGCGGCGTCGTCACCACGCGATCGATGCTCAGCTCCGGCCACGACCATCGAAAGCGAGCACCGCGGGAATCGAGCACGATGTCGGACGCCACCACGTCGAGGACATCCGCGCTGTTGTCGACGCCGTAGCGCACGACGCGGCGGTTGTCGGCGTGCGCGCGCTGCACCAGCTCCGCGCCGCCTGGCTCGCCGGCGTGGATGACCGCTGTGCCCTCCTGCGGCAGCGCCTGCACCACCTCGTACAGGGCATTCGCGATTGCGCTCTGCTCGCCGAAGCGCTCCAGGTGCTGCGGGCCCACCGACGTGATGACGGCGACATGCGGATGCACGAGGTCGCTTATCGCGGCGATCTCGCCGCGTGCGTACGCGTCCATCTCCACGATGAACAGGCGGTGACGGGTGTCGAGGTCCTCGTTGATGACGCGCGTCACACCCATCAGCGTGTTGAAGCTCTTGCGCGTGGGAAGCGTCTCGACCTGCCCCGCGAGCAGCTGCGCAAGCATGTGCTTGGTGCTTGTCTTGCCGTAGCTGCCCACGACGGCGACCACGAAGG
>JAFALX010000093.1 GCA_019234035.1 Candidatus Dormiibacterota bacterium
AACCTGCTGAGCGACACCTACTACGCGTCGTCGACCGACGGGGGCACGACCTGGTCGAAGAACGTCAAGCTCTCCGATCAGCCGAGCAACCGTCACTACGGCCAGTGGGCCAACTACAGCGACATGCGCAACGACATCAACATGGTGTCGAACAACTACGCGGCGTACGTGGTGTGGGACGACTCGCGCAATGCCAGCCCGAGCAAGGACGTGATGGACACCTACTTCGGCTCGGTGCAGCAGTCCGCGGTCCCCGCGTCCACCGGGACGACCGTCCTCTACGTCGTCATTGCCGTCGCCGGCGGGCTCGTCCTCGCCGCGCTGATCCTGGTGGTGTTCGGTGTCGTCCTGCGCAGCCGCCGGGCCGCGCCCAAGCCGCCGGTGGGAACAACGGCGAGCTGACCAGGGACAGAGGAAGGCAAAACACGTAACAGGCTGTAGGGCCGGCCGGGAGTGCGCTGTGCACTCTCGGTCGGCTTCTACAATGTGACTGGCAATGGCTCAAATGGCGGCCCCGACCCGCGTCTGCGAGGCGCACGGGGTGGAAACCCGACTCAGCTGCGTCGAATGCGGTGCACCGATTTGCCTGCGCTGTCAGGTGCGTACCGAAGTCGGCCTCAAATGTCCCAAGCACGCTGCGGTCCCGGATTCGGCGCTGCCGCGGCGCCGGCGGTCGGGTCGCGTCGCTGCCCTCGGCGCCGCAGTCGTCGTGATCGCGCTGCTCGCAATCATCCTTGCGATCAAGCTCGGGTCGACACCCGGTCGCAACCTCCCTCCCGTGGGAACGACGTACGGCAGCTGGCAAAACCTCACCGGCATGAGCGACATTCGCGGCAGCACGACGGCAGTTCGACTCACCGACGGCCGTGTGCTCGTCGCAGGCGGTGGTGACGGCAACGTCGCGTTGAGCGGCACTGACGTCTTCAACCCGACGTCAAACACCTGGGCGTCCGGCGGGGCCATGAACGAGGCACGGCGCGGCAACGAGACCGTCCTGCTCAAGGACGGACGGGTGCTCACCGCCGGAGGCCTGCAGGGATCGACGGTGCTGGCATCGGCCGAGATATGGAACCCGGCGACGTCTGCCTGGACGCTCACCGCGCCGATGCACACCGCACGGTTGAACCAGATCCTCATCAGCCTCGCCGATGGGAGGGTCCTCGCCGCGGGCGGCCTGGTCTCGGCGTCGTCCACGACGTCGTCGGCTGAGGTGTACGACCCGGCGGCCAACACGTGGACGGTGGTGCCTGGCGGAATGCTGCAGAGCCGCTCCGATGCCGGTTCTGCGCTGCTCGACGGGGGCCGGGTGCTGATCGCCGGTGGCTACTCGCAGACAACCGGCGCCACACCGAACCCGCTGAGCGAGACCGAGCTCTTCGACCCGGCGGCAAGCCTCTTCGTCCGCGGCCCGTCGATGGTCAACCAACGTGCCGATCTGACGCTCACCCGCTTGCAGAACGGCGAGGTGCTCGCGGCCGGAGGGTTCTCCTCCAGCGCGGTGCTCAACACCGCAGAGCGCTACGACCCGGCGTCCTCGACGTGGAACCTGGTCGCGGGGATGTCGCAACAGCGTGAGCAGGCATCGGCGAGCCTCCTGCCCAACGGGTACGTGCTCGTCTCGGCCGGCGAGTCCGCGGACGTGGCCAATGGCGTGCTCAGCTCGCGCACCTCGTTGACAACGGCAGAGGTCTACAAGCCGAGTACGAACCAGTGGCTGGAGACATCGGCGATGCACTGCCCGCGCAGCACGCAGGCGCAGGTGACGCTGAGCAGCGGCACAGCCCTCGTGGTCGGAGGCGAAGGCCTCTCGCCCGGCGCGGGCGTGGCACATCAGAACTGCGCCGAGCTCTACACGCCTTGACGCTTCGCGACCGAGTCGCGAGCGCAGCTGTCGCGGGGCTCTCGGTGGCGCTTGCTGCCTGCGGCAGCGCGACGGCCGGCCCGGCCAACGCCGGTAGCGCCGGTGTCTGCGCCGGTCAGACCGGCGTGAGCAGCGCGAGATCCACGAGCTACGTGGTCGTCCTTGTCGCGACGACCGAGGTCATCTCGGCCGTGGCCGCGCAGTCCACATCGTCGTCACCGTCGTCAGCGCCGCCTGTGATCCTGAGCGGCACCGAGGCCTCTGTCGACGGACCCGGCGCCACACATTTCGAGCTGCACATCTGCGACCGTTCGACGGGCGCTGTGGCCGTCGGACTGCATCCCGAGGCGACGCTGCGCGACGCGAGCACAGGCGCAGCGCCCGAAGCGCTGCCCCTGGCCGTCCTGCAGGATGCCGGCCAGGGAGTGAGCGGCACCGCGTACGGAAACAACGCGATGCTCCAGCAGGAGCACACCTACATCATCGACGCCACGATTGACGCGGCCGACGAGGTGAGCCTTTCTTATCAGGTGCCGGTCACTGGGCCGACGCCGTCACCGTCGCCGGGCGGCCAGATGCACGACATGGGCTGAGTCAGCCGGCGCGGAACAGCTCGGAGGATGCAAGCCCCGCACCCTGCGGCGGCACCACCTGACCACCTGCCACCAGCACCTCGCCGTTGCTCAACAGGCTGGCGGTGTGTTGCTCTCGCTCCTGTATCAGGTTGGGCCCGCGCTGCCACTTCCCGGACCCGGGGTCGTACAGCTCCGTGGCGGCCGTCGCGGAGCTGCTCGGACCAATCCCCCCCGCGACGAGCACTCTGCCGTCGCCGAGCAGCGTCGCGGTGTGGAGGCCGCGTGGGATGGCCATGGCGCCAGTGGTTCGCCACGTGCCCGCCGCGGGGTCGTAGAGCTCCGCCGTGGCCGACGCGGGCGTGTTGCCGAACACCGACCCCGCGGCAAGCACCGCCCCGCTCCGCAGCAGCGTCATGGTGAAGAAGGCGTGCACCTGATGCATCGACCCGGTCGCCGACCACGTGTCGGTGGCGGGCGCGTAGATCTCCGCGGACGTCAGCCCGGTCGCATTCTGCACGGCCTCGAGGCCGCCGGCCTCGAGGACATCTCCGTTGGGCAGCAGCGCAGCGCTCTGCGCTCCGCGCGCCTGCGCCATGGGCGCCGCCTCCGACCACGTGCCGGCCGCGGGGTCGTAGATCTCCGCTGTCTTCAGAATCCCGCCGTTGCCGTCGCCGCCGGCGACGAACACCTTGCCGTTCGGCAGCAGCGTCGCCGTGTGCGTGTCACGGGCGGAGTGCATCGACCCCGTGTTCATCCACGTCCCGGTCGTGGGGTCGTAGAGCTCGCAGCTGGCAACCGCGGCCCCGTTGACGATGGTGGCGCCGCCCGCGACCAGCACCTGCCCGTTCGGCAGCAGCGTGGCAGTCGGCGAGGCCCGTGCAAGGCCCATCTGATCGGTGAGCTTCCACTGTCCCGTCGTGGGGTCGTAGATCTCCGCCTGGGTCAGCGCCACATTGCCCTGGCCGTAGCCGCCCACCACGAGAATTCGGCCGTCCTTCAGCGTGGCCGTCGCCTGTCCATAGCGCGCAATCCGCAACGCGCCTGTCTTCACCCAGGTGCCGGCAGACGGCGTCGATGCGCCGCAGGCGGCTGCCACCAGGCTCACGGCAAGCCCGAGCAGCAGCCAGCGCAGGGCTGGAGAAACTGCGCGCCCGCCTGGACTTCGTCTCTTCACGCGCGCGTATAGTCGTTCAACGCTGGGGCAATTCGCAACCTGCGATTGGCGGCTGGACGAGGTGACAGTGCGAGGAAACGCGGGCCGGAGACTGGCAATCGCTGCCGCACTCTGCGCTGTCGTCTGTGCCAGTGCCGCAAGCCTGTTTCCGAGCAGGACCGTGGCGGCGACAGCCGACAACCCGGCAATCCGTCAGGCGGTCACCATTGCAAAGCCGTCGGTCGTCTTTCTGTACGTGCAGATCACCGGCTCGCTGCTCGATCACCGCGACGGCCAGGTGCACGGCCCGTACACCACGAGCTCCAAGGGGAGCGGCTTCTTCATCGACCCCGGCGGCGACATCGTGACGGCGACCCACGTCGTCACACCGACCGACGATGACCTGCACACAGCGCTCGTCGACCGCTACATCATCGCGGTGACGGGGAATCAGCTCGCGACGAACAGCCCGACGTTCACCGCGTACATGAACGCGACGCAACCGGAGAGCGTCTCGACCAGCATCCGCGTGGTCACGCAGTCGATGAACATCCCGGGCAATGCGACCAATGACGACCTGCAGCGCCTGGGATTGCCGGCCACGATCCTCGCGCAGAGTCCCGTCGCGAACCTGGACACGTCGGTCATCCACGTGAGTCGGACCAAGCAACCGGCGGTCCTGCTCCACCAGGGGGAGACCGCACCTGCGCACCAGTCGATGGCGCTCATGGGGTACCCGCAGATGGCGCCGACGTTCTCCACCGCGCCGGAGATCGACTTCGGCACCGTCAGCGACGTTCGCGCGGTCGGCAGCGCCGTACCGCCCGGTGTCGGGGTGCTGCCGACGCAGGCCACGGTGATCGTCAGCAGCGCGTACTCGGAGCACGGCGTGAGCGGTGGGCCGGGGATCGACGCGCAGGCCAACGTCGTCGGGCTGGTCTCCTTTGGGGCGGTCGCCGGCACGCCGATCTTTCTGGTCAGTGCCGACGACATCTCGGGCATCGTCGCCAAGGCCGGCGTGACCAATGCGTTGAGTGACGCCGACCGGGCGTGGCGCAACGGTGTCGCGGCGCAGCAGACCGGCGATCAGTCGGCCGCCGCCGCCGACTTCCGCACATGCATCGACGAGAGCCCCGACAACACGGGGTGTCACCAGCAGCTTGCGCAGGTCACCTCGAGCTCGTCGCCCAGCGGCGGCGCGCCGATCGTGCTGATCGTCATCGGCGCGATCGTGCTCGTGGTCGTGATCGCCGGCGGCGCCGCCTGGTATCTGCGCCGCCCCGAGGCCGAGGACTACTGAGTCAGGACCTCCGGCCCTGTTCTCGGGGCCCAGTTCGCGCGACCATAGCGGCGGGAATGAGTCATGCGTTTCCCGCGGCTGAGAGGACTGGACATGACCCCACCTGACGTGTCGCTCGCTCCACCACCGCCGCCGGCAGCGGGGCCATCCTCGGCCCGTGGTGGGGGCATCGCGTTGCTCGTCATCGGCGCGCTGCTGCTGCTCATCGCGGTGGGACTGCTCGCCGCAGGCGGCGTTCTGATGTGGGCCGACCGCACGCAGCGGGACTCGTCCGGTTACCTCACCTCCCCCACGGCGACTGTGAGTGCGCCCGGCTACGCCATCGCCACCACCGACATCAGGGTCGCCCTCGGTAACCCGGCGTGGCACGCGTCGGCAGATGCGTTCGGCAACGTTCGCATCAGTGCAACCGGGACGTCGACGCCGCTGTTCGTGGGCATTGCGCCGAGCTCCGACGTCGCGAGATACCTGCAGGGCGTTGCCTACCAGGAGCCCACGCGGTTCATCGGCGGCACGGGCGGCTTCGCCTATCGCACCCATCCCGGCGGTGCACCGGCGTCGCCGCCCGCATCGCAGTCGTTCTGGTCGGCGCAGGCGTCTGGGGCCGGGTCGCCGACTCTGGCGTGGCACGTCACCTCGGGGCAGTGGGCGATCGTGCTCATGAACGCCGACGCGTCACGCGGCGTCACAGCCCTGGTCGCGATCGGAGCGACGGTGCCGTTTCTCTTCGGTCTTGCGCTTGGCCTGCTGATCGGCGGCGCGGTCCTGCTCGTGGGCGGCGCTCTCCTCATCCTCTTCGGAGCGCGTCTCGTCGGTGGCGGGCAGCCGGCCGGGACCTCAGTTGCCCCGCAGCCCTGGACCGCAGCGCCGCCGGCGCAGCTGCAGACCACGACGGGCTATCCGCTCCAGCTGCACGGGCGCCTCGACGTGCAGCCGAGCCGCTGGCTGTGGCTCGTGAAATGGCTGCTGCTCATCCCGCACTACATCGTGCTGGCGTTCCTCGGTCTCGCCGCGTTCGTGCTCACCGTCATCGCGTTCTTCGCGATCCTGTTCACCGGTCGCTATCCACGCTCGCTGTTCGACTTCAACGTCGGCGTGCTGCGCTGGTGGTGGCGCGTGAGCTTCTACAGCTACGGGGTCCTCGGCACCGATCGGTACCCGCCGTTCAGCTTCGATGACGACCCCTCGTACCCGGCGACGCTCACGGTGGCGTATCCGGAGCACCTCTCACGCGGGCTCGTGTTGGTGAAGTGGTGGTTGCTGGCGATTCCGCAGCTGATCATCGTC
>JAFALX010000141.1 GCA_019234035.1 Candidatus Dormiibacterota bacterium
TGATCCACCGTGGCCCTTGAAGCCTTTTCAGTCAAATCGTAGACTTGGTCGTGTCGCCCGAGGGGGGGCGACAGACGATTAAGGAGTTGGATATGGCGGAAGCTCCCGACACCCTCGCCCACCGATTTCACATGGATCTGTTCAAGAGAGGCGACCTTGCCGTCGCTGATGAGATCCTGGCGGCCGATTTCGTCAACCACGGCGCCGGGCTACCTCCGGAGCTCGCCACGGGGCCAGAGGGCGCAAAACGTTTTGCGCAAGCGATACGAGCTGGGTTCGGCGATGAGGTGAACATCAGCCACGAAGACGTCATTGTGCATGGCGACCGTGTCGTCATCCGGTGGACGGCTTGGGGAACGCACAAGGGCGACTTGCTCGGAGTTCCTGCCACGGGAAAGCAGCTCAAAATCACGGGGATTGACATCTTCAGAGTTAAGGACGGCAATCTCGCCGAACTCTGGCAGAACTGGGATCAGTTGCAGATGCTGCAGCAAGCCGGAGCTGTACCAGAACCGCAGTCGGCGACCGCATAGAGACGACAGGCGCTCAGTCACCCAAAACGGTTTCGGTTCGTCAAGGTCGTTGACGGACCCTGGCGTGAGTGGACGGGGTCTTTCTCGCATGAGATCGACGGAGCTTCTTACGCAGCAGCGATGCATACTCGTCCGTCTATGAAGCTCGCCGCTGCTCCGGGACAACATCGCCCTCGAAGCCTGTTTGGGAAGAACTTGTCTTTGCGAGCCTCGAATGCCTGGTCGAGCCGGGATCCGGATGGAGTGCCCAATTGCTATGAAGAAGACGCGTCGCTGACGGTCGACCGCGGGACGCCGTCGAGCGGACGGGCCGAGTTGGTAACGACGGCTGCTGGATACATGGCGGCGATTCCGGATCTTCACCTGAGCGTCGACCACGTGTTCGTGGGCGACTCTGTCTTCTGGATCTGGACGCTCACCGGGACAAACACCGGATCCGGTGGCAACGGTCGCGTGGCTGACCATCGGAGGAGCTTTCCGAGCCGGTACTTCATGAAGGTCGCATGGCAAGTGGCGTGAAGGTTTCATGGACGTTTGATGGACGGAGAGCGGGAGACGGGACTCGAACCCGCGACATCCAGCTTGGAAGGCTAGCGCTCTACCAACTGAGCTACTCCCGCGAGGCAGCCACTCATGCTACCCGCGGCAGCGGCCGCCGGCGCCCCTACAGCGCGGTGCCGGATGCCGACGGAGAGGGCTTGGGACCGCCCCGGCCATGGAACGGGCCGCCGAATGCGGGGCCAGGACCGGAGTGCGCGTTGGTGCTGATCACCACCTGGCCGGCGGTGAGGTGCTTGATGTCGGTCTGCGTGCCGCTCGCGCTGACGTAGTCGCCCGCCTTCACGTCGCTGAAGGACGCCGACGAGCCGTTCATTGTGTACGTCGTGCTCGAGTTGGTGACCACGTACGCCATCTCGCCGTCGCCGGTGACGATGAAGATCGTCGGCCCGGACACTGAGTCCACGCGTCCGAAGAAGGTCGGCAGCACGACCGCGATGGACTGCGCGGTGATCGTGGTGGGCGGCGTGGCCGACGGGGTCTGGGTCCCCGACGGACGCACAGGGCGCACGTTCAGCACGTCGTTGACCTTGATGTCGCCCAGCGCGATCGACTTGCCTTCCTTGGTGTAGGTCGTCGACGACGTCGTGTTCACCGTCAGTGTTCCCGTCAGCGTGCGCAGCATGAGGGTTCCGCCGCTGATCCCGGTGACGGTTCCGGTGCCCTTGCCACCGAACGCCGGTGCGAAGCCGAACCCACCGTGTCCGAAGAACGGCCCGCCGCCATGCGGCTTCGACGGGTTCGGCGAGGGACTGGGCGTCGATGTCGCCGCTGCGGCGGTGGCAGCCGTCGGCCGTGACAGGTTCAGGAACACGCCGACGAGCGACGCAAGCGTCGCCACGATCGCGATCCCGATCGCGAGCTTGAATCTCTGGGCAGTCATCAGTGGCCGTAGCCTGCCTGGCGTCACCTTTCAAACCCCTTACAGAACGACGCAATCGCTCCCTGCGTTCGCTCAGCGCTCACCCAGGTACACGGTGCGCGCACGTCTAACCCGCGACTCCCGCAGTCTCGCGGCCGCCGAACCGTGCCTCCATCTCGGCCACCCATGCGTTCAACGTGCTGCGGTCGCCGATGCGCGGGAACAGCGCCTCGCCCACTGTGAACGCGCGTCCCGGTTCTAGCACCTGCAGCTCGTCCGTCGCCGCGCCGGGCCAGCGCCACTCGTCCGCCCGAAGCGCGAGGTCGCGCGCCAGCCGTTCGCAGGCGAACGGCACGAAGGCGTGCGCGACCACGGCATCGATCCGCGCCAGGTTGATCGCGGTGCGCAGCACGCACGCGACGCGCTGGTCGTCGGCCTCGTTCCACGGCGCGGTGCGGTCGAGGTACTGGTTGCCGGCAGTCCACAACGAGCGCAGCGCGAAGGCCGCCGGCCGAAAGCGCACGGCGTCCATCTCGCTCACGTAGGTCGACATCGCCTCATCGACGTCGCGCGCGAGCTGCGCCTCCTCGGGACCGGGCACTCCGCCCTCCGGCACGACATCGCCGAAGCGCCTCTGCGTGAACTTCAGCGTGCGCGCGACGAAGTTGCCGAAGATCCCGGCGAGATCCTTGTTCACGTTGAACGCGAACGACTCCCACGTGAACTCGGTGTCGTCGGACTCGGGCGCGTTGGCCATCAGGTAGTAGCGCCAGTAATCGGCGGGCAGGAGGTCGATCGCGGCGTCCATGAAGATGCCCCGCTGCTGGCTCGTGGAGAACTTGCCGCCGTAATACGTCAGATAGTTGAAGCCCTTGATGTAGTCGACGAGCTTCCACGGCTCCTGCGCGCCGATGATCGTCACCGGGAAGTTGATGGTGTGGAAGGGGATGTTGTCCTTCCCCATGAACTGCATGTAGCGCACGTCGGTATCGCCGTACCACCAGCCGCGCCAGTCGCGTTCACCCGGAGCGAGGTCGGCCCACTCGTTGGTCGCCCCGATGTACTCGATCGGCGCGTCGAACCACACGTAGAAGACCTTGTCCTCCCACCCCGGCCAGCCCACGGCCACGCCCCACTTCAGATCGCGCGTGATGCTGCGGTCCTCGAGGCCGACATTCAGCCAGTTGTGCGCGATCGACGTCACCAGCACGGGCCAGTCATCGTGCGAGTCGATCCACTCGCGCACGCGCTCGGCCATCTGCGACTGGCGGATGTACAGGTGCTTCGTCGAGCGCCGCTCGAGATTGGTGCTGCCCGAGATCGCCGAGCGCGCATTGATCAGCAGCGCCGGCTCCAGGAGCCGGGTGCAGTTCTCGCACTGATCTCCGCGCGCGCGCTCGTAGCCGCAGTACGGGCACGTGCCGATGATGTAGCGGTCGGGGAGGAAGCGGCCGTCGTCGAGCGAGTAGACCTGCTCCGTGACCACCTCCTCGAGCAGCCCGTGATCACGCAGCCGGCCCGCGAAATGTCGCGTCAGCTCGGCGTTCTGCGGCGACGAACTGCGGCCGAAGTGGTCCCACGAGAGCCCGAACCGCTCGCCCAGATCCCTCTGGATCTGATGCTCCCGCGCGCAGTACTCGGCCACGTCGAGGCCGGCCTCCGCGGCGGCAAGCTCCGCCGGCGTTCCGTGCTCGTCGGTGGCGCAGATGTAGAGCACCTCGTGCCCGCGGCCGCGCAGGTAGCGCGCGTAGACGTCGGCGGGCAGCATCGAGCCGACGAGGTTGCCCAGATGCTTGACGCCGTTGATGTACGGGAGCGCGGACGTGATCAGGTAGCGCACCGATCCATCGTACAGGCCCCCCCGTGTGGTGTCCCCGACACCACAATCACCTCGGCGAGCCGCGCTGGATCAGCCCGCGAGCGCGCCGCCCTGCATGACCTCGAGGTCGGGGCCCGGCTCGCGGCTGCGCAGCAGCCGGCCCATGTCGCGCGCCGGCAGCGGCTTGGCGAAGTAGAAGCCCTGTCCCATGCGGCACCGCAGCCGCACCAGCTCGGCCACCTGGGCGGCCTCCTCGACGCCCTCCGCAACCGTCTCCAGCCGCAGCGTGCGCGCCATCTCGATGATGGCCCGCGCCACCTTCGCCTCGGGCGACGCGCTGGCCACGTCGGCGATGAACGACTTGTCCACCTTCAGCAGGTCGATGGGGAATGTGCGCAGATACGTCAGCGAGGAGTAGCCCGTGCCGAAGTCGTCGAGCGCGATGCGGACCCCGAGCCCGGTGAGCTCACGCAGCCGCTGGTTGACCTGCGAGGTGTCGCGCATGAGCGCCGTCTCGGTGATCTCGACGACAAGCCGCGCCGGGTTGAAGTCCGTCTCGGTCAGCAGGTCGACCATGTCCTTCACCACGTCGGGCTGCTGCAGCTGCCGCGGTGAGAGGTTCACCGACAGGTTCAGCGAGGTCGCGTGCGGCAGCGCCCGCTGCCACTGATGGACCTGCTGCATCGCCTGCCGGATCACGGATCTGCCGATCGGCGCGATGAGGCCGGTTTCCTCCGCAACCGGCAGAAACTCGCCGGGTGCGACGAGGGTGCCATCCTCGCGACGCCAGCGCACCAGCGCCTCCACGGTGACGATGTCATCGGTGTCCAGCCAGACGATCGGCTGGTAGTGCACCACGAAGTCGTCCTGGCGCACCGCGCGGCGCAGCCGGGACTCGAGCAGGACGCGATCCGAGACCGTGACGTGCATGTCCGGCTCGAACAGGAGGTAGCGCCCGGCACCGTCCATCTTGGCGCGGTACATGGCGAGGTCGGCGTTGCGCAGCAATGCGTCAGCCGTTGTGCTGCCGCCGTGATCGATCACCACGCCGGTGCTGCCGGTGATGCTGAGCTCCTGGCCCTCGATATCGAACGGGTCGCGCAACGAGTCGGTGATCGCCTCGGCGATGGTGCGCGCTCCCTCCACCGTCGTGTCCTCGGCGAGCACCGCGAACTCGTCACCGCCGAGGCGCGCGGCGAGATCCGATGTGCGAAGCGCACTGCGCAGACGGCCCGCCACCGCCGTCAGCAGCTTGTCGCCGGCGGGGTGGCCGAGGCTGTCGTTCACGAGCTTGAAGCGGTCGAGATCGAGGAACAGCACCGCGATGCTGTGCCGCGACCGCCGCGCGTTGCCCACGGCGCGACTCAGATGCTCGAGGAACAGCGCGCGATTCGGCAACCCGGTGAGCACGTCGTGGTACGCGAGATGCCGCATCTGGTCGACGGCCTTGGCGTCGTTGAGCGCGATGCTCGCGTGATGGGCGAAGGCGAGCAGCATCTCGCGCTCGCTCTCGGTGTACAGCCGATCCTTCTTGTACGTCGCGACGACGATGCTGCCGACGGCGACGCCACCCTCATGGATGGGGGCGGCCATCGCCGACTGCAGGTGTGCCGAGACGAAGGAGTCGAACGCGGCGATCTCGTTCTCGTAATCCTCGACGATGATGAGACGGTCCTCCATCACCGCGCGGCCGCCGACGCCTTCGCCCACCGGCGTGTGTGCGAGCGACCCGCGCAGCGGGCGCGTGACGCCGACGCTCGAGACCAGGTTGAGGAATCGAGGATCGTCCTTGTCGAGCAGGCGCAGTCCCACGACCTCGTCGCCGAGGAGCTCGTGCGCCCCGGCCACGATGGTGTCGAGCACCTCGGGCAGCGGTGCGCGCCGGGAGATCGACACCTGGATCTTCGAGAGCCGCTCCAGCAGCGCCTGCCGCTCCTGCAGGAGTGTGAGCAGTCGCGCGTTCTCGGCCACGCGCTGCTCGCCTTCCTCGCGGAGCCCGCGCTCCTTCTCGAGCATGCGCAGGGTGCGCATCGTCATCGAGAGCGTTCGTGCCATCGCCCGCAGCAACCCGAGCTCCTCGGCGCCGAACCCGTCGTCCCCCGAGCGGCCGAGCACCAGCGAGCCGCCGATGCCGCCGATCGGCTCGGAGATGGCCCGCAGGGTTCCCAGGCCGGCGACGGTCAGCTCCGCCGAGGCGTTCTCGGCGACGGCCACGAGGTCAGCGCCCGGCACGTGTCCGCGCGGATAGCCGACCGCATCAACGACGCGACCGTCCACGACGATGGCGGCCACCTCGGCCTCGAGCGCCTCCGCCGCCCACTGAATGGCGCAGGCGGCGGCCGCCGACTCGTTGTCGCTCGCGGCGATCGAGACCAGGAACTCGGACAGCTGGTGCGTCGACCAGCTGGTCCCCCCCGGAGATGCGATGACCTGTGTCATCAGATCAGGCGAACGCGAGTACCACGAGCGTCTGGTTGTGGAAGCCGCTCACGCCGTGCGTGCGAGCGATTTCGCCGTACGTGTAGAAGCCTGCCACCGGTGCGCCGCCGGCGTTCTCGCCGATGCGCTGCACCTCGGTGCGGATGCCGGCGTCGCCGAGCACACCGCGGCGCGCGATGCAGTCGAAGGCCAATAGCCCGAGCGGTGCTGCACCGTCGAGCGAGCTGAGTGCCTGCCGGCACGCCGCGTCGGTTGCGCTCAACACCGATTCGGCGTCGCCCTCCATGATCCAGATGAGCCCGCCCTGGGGGACTCCCGCGATGCAGTTGATGGAACGGTCGTCGAAGTTGGCCTCGGCGATGAAGCGCACCTCCTCGCCGCTGCGCCGGCGCAGCCCGAACGGGTGGGTCAGGGCGAAACGGGTGAAGGCCGCGGGATCCTCGAGGATCTCCTTGGGCGCAGCGAGGCGCTCGGCGTACACGTCGAGCGCGGGCTTGTCGTCGAGCTGGAACACACGGGTGCCGCTGCTGGACGTGACCAGGAAGGGGTCACCGACGGGCCGCCAGCCGTGCTGCACGCCGATGCCGAACGGCGCATCCGACGAGATTGCCGCGGCGACGACGCAGTCCTCCAGCACCTCGCCGTCGTGCAGCTGGTGCGTGCGCTTCATCGCG
>JAFALX010000311.1 GCA_019234035.1 Candidatus Dormiibacterota bacterium
CGCCGCACGCAGCCCACGGACCAGCGGCGAGATGTTCTCCGCTTCCTGGTACGTGGGCAGCACGACGAGCGTGGAGTCGGAGACGTCCTGTTCCAAGCCGAGTACGGCCCCATCCCCCTCTGGCATTTGCAACGCCATCGCGACCGAGTGTACCCGGAGGGCTTCGTTCCCGGCGCGGTCGGCGCGATCGGGCGGACGCCGCCGCCTCGGACGGGCGCACCCGGGGACGCTCGGCTAGGATCCCGGGGATAGGTGACCGTCTCGACCCTTGATCGCTCCGCCGGGGCTTCCGCGAGCGAACGGGCCGCGGCAGGAGGGCCCGGGCGCCGCGCTCTCAGTGCCGTCGCTCAGGGCGTCGCCCTGGCCTGCTCCCCGCTCGTCGCGTATTTTGCTTTCGGGCTGCGGGGCATGGCCACCATCGCCTCACTCGACCCCGCCATCTCGACCGGCTACGTGGTCGGCCCTCAGGACCTGGTGCGCCGCTTCGGGGTCGTCGACTACTTCTGGACCCGGCTGGGCTTCTCGCTTCCGGCGCACGGCTTCTTCAGCGCCTTCGGCCCGCTCCCGGGGTACTTCGCCTTCCGCTACCTCCTGGCGCTGGTGGCGATCGTCCCTCTCTATCTGCTCGTACGCAGGCTCGCCGGGGCGGGCTCCGGCTGGATCGCGGTCGGCGCGCTGCTCACCTCGTCCGTCGTCATCACCGGTTGGAGCACCGACTACCCGACGTCCGCCGCGCTCTCCTACCTGATCGCCGGCGCCTGCTGCCTGTTCATGCCTGCGGGGCCGCGCCGCGCCCAGGTCTGCTGGGCAGTCGTTACGGGGCTCTTCTTCGGGCTGGCGCTCGGCTGCGGTCTGGTCACCGCGCTTCCCGTGGCGGGCGCGGTCGGCGGAAGGCTCGTCGCCTCGCGCGGCGCCCGGCTGCAATCGGTCGCCGCCGCCGCCTACGCGGCGCTTGGCATCGTGGTCGCGCTGGGGGTCCTGGCGGTCACCAGCAAGCTCTACCTCGGGCATCTGGACTACCTTGCGCCGCAGCTCCAGGCGCTGAAGCGGTTTCAGGACCCCGTGCAGATCGGGTACTTCCACTCGTCGACGTGGCGATGGCTCGAGGACGACGTCTACGTGCTGGCGCCGCTCGCGGTGCTCGGCGGGTGGGTTGTCAGCACGTGGCCCGCAATCCGGCGGCAGCTGCCCCCCGCCGAGCTGGGCATCGCCGTGGCCACGGCGATCACCTACGGCCTGTACGTCATCGACCAGTTCGTGCTCAAGAGCTGGACGCTCGAGTACTGGATGTACGCGGATCTGCTCTGGGCGTTCAGCGTCCCGCCGTTCGTGCTGACGATGCTGCGCATCGCGGGCGTCACCGGGACAGCGAGCAGAGTCCCCCTCGCCGCGGTGGCGCTTGCGGTCATCGCGACGCCGCTCGTCCTCCGGGTGTTTCGGGACCAGCTGCATCTCAGCTTCGGCGTGGCGGTGCTGCTGATGCTCGCGCCCGCGGCCGTGGCACTCGCCGCACGCCTTGTGCCGGCGATCGGCGTTCGGCTCGCCGCGGCCACGCTGGTGAGCGGGGCCACATCGCTGCTCGTGATCGCGGCGCCGGTGTTCGTGGTGTACGCGGGACAGGTCGGCTACGTCACCCCTGATCTGGGGACCGCGCTGTACGGCACGTCCCAGCCGGCGCTCGACGAGTACACCGTGCTGACCCGGATCCACACGCTGGTACCGTCCACGCAGCAGATCCCGGGACAGCTCGCCCTCTGGCAGCCGGCACACACGTCACGCATCATCACGCTTGCGGAGGCGCTGTACCTCGCCGGCAGGTACCAGCTTCAGGATCCGCTCTCCACGCTCACGCAGGCCGATGCCGATTATCTTCGTACGCACAACGTGCCCCTCCTTCTGATATTCAGCGACACGGGATCCGAGTTCGACGCGGCGCAGTCCTCGATCGCGGACAGCGGCGTCGGCGTGACCGTGCTGCACGACGACGCGCTCCGCTCGGGCTCGGTCGAGCTGCACGTCGACGTGCTGCGCCTCTCGTACGGGCACTGAACACGATGGCGCAGATCACCGAAACCGATTCCACCGTCAGGCGCGGCGGCACCGGAGGGACACCAGGAGCCGAACCCGCGGCCGACGTGGCTGCGGCGCAGGTCGCCGCGCAGCGCAGGCGCATGACGGTGCTCGCCTACGTGCTGCCCTTGTTCGGCTACCTGCTGGTGGGATTCGCGTTCACGTTCCGTGCGTGGGCGGATCCGTCGCATTCGTGGACGGGACCGATCGGCGACAACTTCCTGTTCATGAACTGGATGCCGTGGATCCCCCACGCGCTCAGCCAGGGACACAATCCGCTGTTCGAGCCGGTCCTCGACTATCCGCGTGGCGTCAACCTTGCGTGGAACACACCGATGCCGCTCGGCAGCATCATCGCGTGGCCGATCACGGCCGCCGCGGGTCCCGTCGTCGCGTACAACGCAATGGCGGTCCTGGCAATCACGCTCGACGGCTTCTGCACGTACATCTGGTTGCGCCGCCATGTGCGTCCCGTGGCCGCGTTCGCCGCCGGGCTGCTGATCGCCATGGGCCCCTGGGTTCCGCAACACATCACGCAGATCAGCCACATCTCCATCTGGCCGATCCCCCTGATGTTCCTCTGCACCGAACGGCTCCTTGCCGCGCGCGGCCCTCGCGCTGTGCTGTGGGGCGCCCTGTTGGGTCTCGCCGGTGCGGCGCAGATCTACCTCGCGAGCGAGCTGCTCGCACTCGCAGTCATCGCGATCGCGGTGGCGCTCGTCATCCTCGCATTGCTGCGGGCGAGCAGCTGGCGCGAATGGCTGCCAGGTGCCGCCGCGGGGTTGAGCACCGCGGCCGTGATCGTCGCCATCGCGGCCGCTCCGCTGCTGCTGTACCAGGCGCACGGGCCGTGGCCGATCACCGGTCCCATCCAGCCGCCGAACACATACGTGGCAGACCTGCAGAACCTGGTGATCCCGGCCGGCGCCACCTGGCTCTGGCCGCACGGTGCCACCGCCTCGCTCACCGCATTGTGGACCGGCGCTGCGGAGGCAACCGCGTACCTGGGCGCGCCGCTGATCCTGGTCGCGGTGTATGCGGCGATCAGGTGGCGCCGCGAGCCGCTGGTGCTCGCGGCCGCGCTCGGCACCGCGGCGATGGTGCTGCTGAGCCTGGGTCCGCACCTGCACATCGGCGGAGTCGACACCGGCATCAAGCTGCCGGCGGCGATCTTCAACCACCTGCCGGTGCTGTCGAATCTGCTGCCGGTGCGCTTCTCGCTCATGGCCGACTTCGGGCTCGCGTTGCTGCTTGCGCTGGTGCTCGACCGCACGCTGCTGCGGCACCCGTGGCGCGCGAAGCTGGGATCGGCGCTCGGTGTGCTCGGCGTCGCGTCGTGTCTCAGTGTGGTGCTGCTGGCAACGTCATCGGTGGAGATACCGCAGTACTTCGCGCCCGGTGGGGCCGCGTCGTCGCTGCCGCCCGGAACGGTCGCGCTGGTCGGGCCGTACATCGACGACGGCGCGGCATCGCCGGTCTCCCAACTGTGGCAGGCGGAATCCGACTTTCATTTCTCCTTGATCGACGGGCTCGTCATCACCTCGGATGCGCAGGGCCACGCGACGTGGATCCTCGACAACCCCATTCGCGACGTGTTCCACATGATCCAGGTCAACGGCGCGACGCCGCCGGAGGGCCCGGATCTGCGCACCTCGCTGCTCGCCGAGCTCCATCAGCGCAGCGTCACGGTGGCGATCCTCGGACCGATGCCACATCGGGACGTGGCGAACGAGTTCCTCACGTGGTTGCTCGGCGCCGCGCCGAAGAACACGCAGGGCGTGCTGGTCTGGACCTCCATCCCGACCTCCTGAGTGCTCAGCGACGATCCTCAGGAAGCGCGGCCGGCGTTCCCATGGACGCGAGGAGCGCTCCGACGTCCGGCTGCAGCGAGCTGGCCGGCAGTGAGAGCAGCCGCAACGTTGCTTCCAGGCGTGCCCCGGGATCGCCCGCCCGGACGAGATCGAGCCGTTCGGCCACCTGCGCCGCGACTCGTTTCAGGCTCTTGGTCTCCGCGAGCCTGCGGCCCGCGTGACTCAGACGGGCCGCGAGCACGGGGTCCCCGCCCAGAGCCTCGGCCAGGCCGGACCGCTCCGCGGCCGCTCCGACCAGTACCTCCCGGTCGTGGCCGGCACCCACCGAGGCTGCCGACGGCGCATCGGTCACGGTGGGGGCGCCCCAGGCCAGCGCCTCACTCAGCAGACCGCCGGTGACGACGCACGCCGAGCAGACCGCAAGCGCAGCGGGGATCAGGTCCGCCGGCACTGCGCCGGCGCCCACATCGGCAACCAGATGAGACGGAAGAAGCGAGCGGCGCCGCAGCCGCTCCCGTACGAAGGGCGGTATCGCCCTGATGCGATCCGCTGCGGCGTCTCGCTCAGCGGGAACCAGGATCGCGCCTGAGCTCTGGGCGATCGTTGCGACCGAGGTGACCGTCAGCGTGGCACCGAGTTGCTGCGCGCGCTGAAGCCCGTCGGCGTCGTCGACCCAGAGCGCCCAGGGGACGCCCGATCGAGCCGCCACCTCGATTCCCGGTGCGCGGACGGAACTCGCCAGCCAGGCCGCGGCCGCTCGCCCGGGTTCGGCCGCCAGCACGTCGCACCAGGGGTGCATCTCGACCAGCAACCCGATCAGCGCGGGCGGAGGTTCGGGCGCCACAACCAGCCCGAGAATCGGCCGCACCGACGCCGGCATCAGGCCCGCATGCGTCCGCGGCCGGCGGCGATCAGCTCGGCGACGACTGCGGGCCAGCTGAGCCCGGCCACGCGGCGGCGGCCCTCCTCTCCCATGCGGCGCGCCAGCTGCGGGTCGTGGTGCAGGTGCTCGATGGCAGCGCCGACGCCGCTCGGTGTGCCGTCGGTGACCAGGCCGGTCACGCCGTCTTCGACCCACTCGAGCACTCCGCCGGAGTCACGCGCAGTGATGACGGGCTTGCCCGCGAGAAACGCCTGCAGCGTCACGTATCCGTAGTCCTCCTCGTGCGGTGCGTACGCGACTGCCAGCGCGCGCGCGAAGCGCTCGATCAGCGCGTCGTCATCGAGGTAGCCGGTGATCGCGAGGCGGCCGGCGACGCCACGACGCGTCGCCGTCGCGCGCAGCTCGGTGAACAGGCTGCCCGGCCCGGTCAGCACCAGCTTCACGTCGGACGACGTGTTCGCCAGCCCCTCGACCAGCAGCTCGGGTCGCTTGTTGCGCTCCAGGCGCATGGGTGCAAAGACGTAGTCGCCGAACGGGCCTTCGTGCAGCCGATCGTGCAGCGGCGGCGGGTGGTACAGAGGCTTCGCCGTCATGCCGTTGTAGCGCTGCAGCCGCTCAGCGACGCACCGTGATGTGGTGAAGAGCGCCCGCGCCTCCTTGAGTGCGTGGCCGTCCCATTCACTGAGCAATCGCTGCGCCTCCAGCGACGCATCGTCGAGTCCGAAGTCGGACCAGGCGGAGTCGCCGCCGTCATATGCACCGCGGTGCTGGTGGAACAGCCACACCACCTTGCGCGGGTGCGATGCGAAGTACGACGGGAAATTCGTTGCCACGACGAGGTCCGCGTCGAGTGGCACGAGCCGCCACGCGAGCGCAGCGTCGAAGAGTCGCGAGCGCTCCCAGGCGACGGGGATCCGCACGAGCTCGGCCTCGTGTCCCGCCTCGTGGAAGGCCGTGACGAGGTTCTGCATATGCATCTCGGCGCCACCCGTCATAAACGGTTTCTGCGCTCCGCAGACCAGGATCCGCATCATGAGCTCCGTGTTTGCGGGCATCATAGTGGCTTGCATCCGGATTCAGCCGCTGCCGAGGAATCCCGCGTGACCGCTTCCGACCCCACACCGCGCACCGGCGCGCGCATCGCCTTCGTCCCGCCGCGCTACGGCGAGGGAGTCGTCGGTGGTGCGGAGGCGGTCATCCGCGAGACGGCGCACGGCTTTGCCGCGCTGGGCTGGCAGGTCGACGTCCTCACCACCTGTGCGCGCGATCACTTCACGTGGGCCAACGAGTATCCCGCCGGCGAAAGCCGCGACGGCGCCATCGCCATCCGTCGCTTCCCGACTGTCGTGCCGCGGTCGCGCGCGGATCGCGCCCGTTACGAGGGCATGATGCTGTCGGGTGACACACTCACGCTGGAGGAGCAGCAGCGCTGGGTCAACGGCGACCTGCGCGTGCCGGAGCTCTTCCATCATATCCTCGACCACGCCGGCGACTACAGCGCGCTCGTCTTCGCACCGTACCTGTTCTGGACAACCTTTGCGTGTACTCAGGTGGCTCCGATGCGCACGATCCTCATGCCGTGCCTGCACGACGAGCCGTACGCGTCGCTCGACATCTTCCGCCCCATGTTCTCGGGCGCCGCCGGGATCTGGTTCCTGTCCGAGCCGGAGCACGAGACCGCCCACCGGCTCTTCGCGCTGCCCGACAACCACCGCGTGGTGGGCGCCGGCGTGCGCATTCCGGCGCGCTACGACGTCGAGGGATTTCGCTCCCGCCACGACATCGACGGGCGCTTCGTGCTTTTCGCGGGGCGACGCGAGACCGGTAAGGGATGGGACGACCTGCTCAACGCCTTCGCAGCGGCGCTGCAGCGCCACGGGCTGCCCTTCTCCCTTGTCACGATGGGGACCGGTCACGTCAGCCCGCCGGCTGCGATCCGCGACCGCGTTGTCGACCTCGGGTTTGTCGGCGAGGCCGATCGCGACGCTGCGTTCGCGGCGGCCGACGCGTACATCCAACCCTCGGCGTACGAGAGCTTCTCCCGCACGATGATGGAGGCTTGGCTTGCAGGCACGCCGGTCATTGCCAACGGCGCGAGCGATGTGGTGCGCTGGCATTGCGAGCGCTCCGGCGCGGGCCTCACGTACGACGACGAGTACGAGCTCGCGCAGTGCCTGCGCTTCGTCGCCGAGGCGCCCGACGCCGCCGCATGCTTCGGCGAACGCGGCCGCGAGTACGTGCTCACCAACTATGCGCCGGAGAGCGTGCTGCGCGCGCAGGAGGCGAGCGTTCGGGAGTGGCTGCCCAGCGATCCCGGCGGCGATTCCGAAGCCATCGCCTGATGCGCATCCTCGTCATCGCGCCGTATGCGCCGATGCGCGACGGCATTGCCGCGTACACGGTGCAGACGGTGGCGCGCCTGCGGGCGGCCGGCCACGACGTCGAGGTCCTCTCGCCCTTTCCCTCGGCGGCACACCATCACGTCGAGCTCGGCAGCGTTCGCGGCGCGTTGCGGCTCCTGCCGTACGTGCGGCGATACGACAGCGTTCTCGTGCAGTATCACCCCGACGTCTTCTTCAAGCCGGGCGTCCGCGTGTTCGAGCGCGAGCGGATCGCCGCAGCGCTCGCGCTCGTCTGGCGCGCCGCGCGGCACGTCGAGCTGCGGGTCCACGAGGCGGACTATGCAGGCAAGCACACCGGACTCGACTCGATGGCAACGCGCGCGATGTGGCGCGCCGCCTCGCGCATCGTGGTGCACACGCGGACGGAGCGCAAAGCGTTTCATGAGACGTACGGCCTGCCGCTCGGCCGTATCACCGTGGTGCGCCACGGCGGCGACTTCGCGATGCGCACCGACATGAGCCGCGCCGAGGCACGCCGGCGGTTGCACCTTCCCGAGCACGAGGTCATGTTCCTGTCGATCGGATTCATCCAGCCCCACAAGGGCTTTGACCGCTCGATCCGCGCCTTCGCGGACGCGGGGGCTGTGGCGGGGCAGGCGCGCCTCGACATCGTCGGATCGGTGCGCGTCGAGGAGCCGCAATACGTGGCGCACCTCGACGAGCTGCGCAGCCTGGCCGCCGCAATTCCCGGTGTCCACCTCCACGTGGGCTTTGCCGGCGACGACGAGTTCGACACGTGGATCGTCGCGTCGGACTGCGTCGTGCTCCCGTACCGCTACATCTGGTCGTCGAGCGTGCTCGAGCGCGCCGCGCTGTACGAGCGGCCGGTCATCGCAGCGCGCGTCGGCGGCCTGCAGGATCAGGTGCGCGGGGACAGCGTGCTCGTGTCGAGCGACGACGAGCTGATCACGGCCATGCGGCAGTTCCTCGCGGCGCGCGGCGTCAGCGCCGGGGGACCGCCGCCCCCGTCGGCATCGCCCTGGCCCCTGGGGCAGACGGCAACGCGCGCCGATGTCGAACGCGAGATCGCCGCCCGCGCGGCCGTCGAACGTGAGCTCATTGGCGGCGCGCCCGCCACCGGCGTTGCCGCGGTGGGCCGCGCACGTGATGCTCGCGCAGCCAGCGCCGCGGTGCGGCGCTTGCCCAGGCTGCATGTTGCGGCGCCGGACTCGCCGCGCCCGGGCGCCACGTTCCTGAAAACGGTCATACGACGCCTCACGCAGTGGGAGCTCGATCCCATCGTTCGCCAGGTCAACGCGCTGCAGCGCGCGACGGTGGAGTCACTGGAGCGCAGCGCGCAGGCGCAGCAGGACGATCAGCCGGCGGCGACGTCGAGGACGTTGTCGCCGGACGAATAGCTCGGCGAGGTCACATCCGGCGCGCCACCGAAGGGATGGAAGCCGCCGAAGGCGTCGACGACGTACCCCTGCGTGTTCGATCCCGGCACGAGCGTCACGCCGCGGGCGATGTCCGTTTGCCACCGCGCGCTCACGGTCACGCTGGGGGCGTTGCCGAACGGATGCAGGACGCCATAGCCATCGAGCACGTAGCCACCGGTTCCCGCGCTGTTGAGCGCGAATCGATGCGCGATGCCCCAGTTCGGCCAGAAGGCGCTGGTACGCAGGCTCGGCGCCATGTGACCGGCGGCGCCGAACTGATGGACTCCACCCCACGCGTCGAGGACGTAGCCGCTCACCCCGTCGGGCCGCAGCACGATGTCACGCGCCATGTCCCAGCCGGGCCAGGAGCCGGTCATCTGCACGGGCGGCGGCATGTCACCGGCGGGTCCGAACGGGTGCGCGCCACCCCAGCCGTCGAGGACGTACCCGCTCTTGCCGTCGGCCCGCAGCGTGATGGCGCGTGCGATGTCCCAGCCGTTCCAGTACCCGGTCGCGCTGACCGCCGGTGCGCTGCCGAACGGGTGCACCCCGCCGTATGCGTCGAGCGTGTATCCGCCCTGTCCGCCCGGCGCGACGGCGATGCCGCGCGCGATGTTCCAGTTGGGCCAGGAGCTCG
>JAFALX010000332.1 GCA_019234035.1 Candidatus Dormiibacterota bacterium
AGATCCGTGGCGGTGAAGCCTCGAGCTCGGTGACGATGGGGCCGAGCACCGACTGCGCGGGGTACGCGGCGATCGCCTGGTGGAGCAGGGTGGTCGCGGCTGCGGTGTCGGGCGGTGTCGCGCTCAGCGCCGACTCCGCGCTGCTCACCGAGGCCAGGTACCCGACCGGGCACGCGGTCTGCGCCGCGGCGCCGGCCGGCGTGCAGAGCGCCATGAGGACGGCGGCGGCGAGGACGCCGCACAGGCGCCTCACAGCGTCTGGGCGAGCATCTCGATGTCGAAGCCTTCCTTGCGGATGCGCGCGTCGTAGTAGAGCAGCGTGACCGCGATGTACGTGATGGGACTGACAAAAACCGTGGCGAACGCGGTGGCGACCTCCTGCAGGATGAAGCGTCCGTTGGTGTCGAGCCCCACGCCGGCGATCGCGATGATGAACACGAAGATCGCGCTGATGATCCCGGTGATCAGGCCGAGCAGCAGCCGGATGCCGAGCAACCGCCAGAAGAGTCCGCTGACGAGGTTCCAGCTGCGCACGAGCCCGCGCCACCCACCCAGCCGCTCGAGCACGATCGCCGGCGCCGCCAGCGACGTGCGCACGTAGACCATGACGGCGACGGCTGCGACGCCGATCCATCCGATGAGGATCAGCGGGATGGAGCCGGCGCCGAGGGCGGCGGCGAGCAGCGCCGTGATGGCGAAGGCCGCGGCGAACAGCACGGCGATGCCGAGCCCGAGGATCAGGCTCTGCAGCACGAGTGGGCCGAGCCGGCCCAGCGCCGCGCGGTACGACGCCCCGATCGACGCGGGCCGGTCGAGGTACCGGTCACTGACGGCGCGCGTGGTGGCCGCCTCCGCGAGCGGCAGCACCAGGAAGATCGAGATGAGCGCGAGGATGCCGCTGATCAGAAAGATCGGACCCAGCGCGTTCAGGACCGGTTGCAGCTGTTGCTGCGTCAGCGGCTCCGTCGGGTTGGCGAGCGACTGCTGCGCGTTCTGCAGCTGCTGCTGCAGCCCCGCGAAGTTGGCGATCTGATACAGGACGAACGCGATCACCGCGTACGGGACCTGGATGACGGCGCTGATGGCGGCGATGAGCACGAAGTTGCGCCGGTACAGCGAGAAGGTCCCGTCGAACAGCTCGCCGAGGTTCATCGCACGGAAGCGCCCGGAGCCCAGCGACATTGCCTTCTGCTGCGGCCAGGCGTACGGCGACCAGCCGTACCCGGGTGGCGGCCACGCCGTGGGCGGCGAGCCATACCCGGGTGGCGGGGCGCCCCAGCTGGGCGGCGGCGGCGGTGGCGGCGGCACGTCGCCGGCCGGCGGCGCCGCGGGTGGGGGAGCGAAGTCCGGCGGCGACGCGTCGGCCATTGCCGTACATTCTGAGGCCCCACTCCCCAGGCGAGTGACGGTATTCTGACGCGTTCGCACCATGGCTTTTACACAAACCGCTCGCACACGGCTGGTGCGGGGACACCGCTCCGCATGAGAGCGCTCGTCGTCGACCCCAGCCTCTGGCGCCCGGCTGTGGAACGCACACAGCAGGCCGACGGCACCGCGCCGACCGCCCTGCCGCTGACCTTCCGCGAGGTGTCGACCCCGGTGCCGCGGCTGCCCGGGTGGGTGCTCGTGCGCCCGGCCCTGTCCGGGATCTGCCCGTCGGACCTGGCGATGCTGCACCGCACCGCGGACGCCTCGGTGCTCACCGCGTACGAGCACCCGTCCGTCCTGGTGCCGGGGCACGAGATCGTCGGCGTCGTCGAGCAGTCCTCACGGACGCGCTGGGCCCGAGAGGGGCAGCGTGTGCTCGTCGAGCCGACGCTTCGGTGCGCCCACAAGGGACTGCCGGAGTGCCGGCGGTGCCGGAGCGGCGAGGGGCACCTCTGCGAGAACGTCGACCGCGCCGGGGCCATCTGCTCGGGCAGCGGCGTCGGCGCCTCGCAGGGCACCGGCGGGGGCTGGAGCGACGCGTTCCTGGCCCACGAGGACATGCTCGTGCCGGCCGACGGCATCACCGATCAGCGCGGCGTGCTGGCGGAGCCCCTGGCCTCGGCGCTGCACGCGGCCATGCGATGGGTCCGCCGTGGCGACCGGGCCGTGGTGATCGGCTCCGGCACGCTGAGCCGCCTGCTGGTCGCCACGCTGCACCGGCTCCATCCGGACCTCGACATCACCGTGCTGTTCGAGTCGCGCAGCCCGTAC
>JAFALX010000396.1 GCA_019234035.1 Candidatus Dormiibacterota bacterium
GTCGATCTCGCTGGCCCGACGCGGCGGCGACGCGCGGCACGACCGTCTCTCCCACGGGCTGATGAAGACGTCGATCTACGTGTTCAGCTTCGGCGCGGCGCTGGCGATCTTCTTCGTGCTGTTCATCCTGTCGGGCGTCTGGGGAAGCTTCTTCGGGGTTCTCGGTCGCATCACGTTCTGGTCGTTCTTCTTCGAGGCGATCACGTTCGTCGGTGAGATCGTCCTCATCTACACGCTGTACGCCAACTGGGAGCGGCTGGGCAGGTACCGCCTCGGGCGCATCGGCATGCTGATCCTGCTCAACATCGTGCAGTTCCTGCAGTTCTTCTGGATCGACGTCGTGGCGTCGTACATGATCACGCCCAACGGCGGCGAGATCAACTTCCTCGACCAGGTGCTGAACCCGACCAATCTGCCGCTGACCCTCCATCGCGTCGTCGGCAACATCGCCTGGGCGGGCGCGGCCGCCGCGTTCGTGGCGGGGTTCCGCTATCTGCGCGCGACGCGCCGTGTCGAGCGTTCCGAGCGCCGGCTCAGTGACGGCACGCCTGCCCTCTCCGTCGGTGCGATGCACGCGGCCGAGGCCGGGGCCGAACCGCGCGAAGCAGGTGAGACGCGCTACTGGGACTGGGCGGGGCAGTGGGGCGCGATCTGGGCAGTCGGGCTCACCGTCATCCAGCCGTGGCTCGGCTACAGCTACACCAAGGAGATCCAGCTCCACACGTACTCGGCCTGGTACACGATGATGTTCGGCGATCTGAGCAACGTCTTCTTGCTGCAGATCACGTTGCTGGGTGTCATATTCACGCTGGGCGCGCTCTATTTCTGGCGGCGGATGAAGGAAGCCGGCGCACCGCGCCACCGCCTGCAGGGCGTGGTGGTTCTCGGATTGATCATCGTCACCGCGTTCGCGGCGCTGCCGGCGTGGTTCGCGCCCACGTACGCCGACGCCGTCGCCGGCGGCAACATGAAGCCGTTCTGGGACGGCGGGCTGCTCAACCCGTTCGGATACTTCATCCCGTACAAGGTCGGCGCGCTCTTCGCGATGATGGCGCTCGGGATCTGGTCGGTCACGTCGTACATGAAGGCGTACAGCCGCGGTCTGCTTCGTCCGGGGCTCGTGGGCAGGCGCACGCAGTACGCGCTGCTTGCCATGGGCGTCTCGGTGAGCCTGATGATGATGGTGATGGGGGTGATCCGCGAGCACGCGCGCCAGCCGTACCTCATCAGCGGCGAGCTGACCATCAACCAGCAGACGATCACCAACAACAACGTCAGTCCCGTGGGCGGCACGGCGCGATGAACGCCATGGCGGATGGCAGTGACCGCGTGCCCGGCTGCATGGTCGTGCTGCACATCTTCGACACGCCGTCGGCCGAGATGATCCGGCGCCTGAAGCCACCGTGGCCGGCATCGCTGAAGCGCCTGTACGAGCTGGCGCACATCGCGCAGCCGGAGATCGACGTGGAGGCCGGCGCCATCACGGCCAGCGCCGCCATCCTCGCGATTCGCGAGGAGCTCGCCCACCGGCTCGATCTGCTTGCGTTTGTCGTCTTCGGGCTCGAGGAGCTCGGCTGGGCCATCCAGCTGGAGGACGAGGTGCTCGTCGCGACCGCGGCGCTCACGCCGGAGGACGCGCGCGAGCAGCTCGAGGATCGCGGCATCGCCGCGCCGATGTGCGTGGTGGCCGACCTCGACGACAGCGGATGGCCGCTGATCCTTCCCACGGCCCTGGTGGCGCCGTGAGCGCCAGCGCACGCGTGCTCGTCGCCGCCGACGCGCCCATGGTTGTGGGCATCCTTGGCCATAAGTTGCGCCGCGAGGGCCACGAGGTGACCGAGGCGCGGGGGGCTGCGCAGGCGGCGCAGGCACTGCGATCGCATGGGTTCGACTGCGCCGTGTGCGACCCGTCGCTGGTGAGCGACGTGACTCCCATGCCGCCCTGGCTGGCGATCGTCGACGGCCGCGATGACCGCGCCGGCCTCGATGCCATGCACCTGGGCGCCGCCGGCCTCGTGCGGACGCCGTTCAAGCCCACCGCGGTGGCGGCACAGGTCGAGGCGCTGCTGTCCATCGCCGGGGTCGGCGCCTGATGCTCGCTCCGTCGCAGCGCGAGACGCGCACCGGCTCCGCATCGCTCAGCGTCCGGCCGGTGATGGAGGCCGTCGACGTCGAGCGCCGCTTCCGCAACGGCCGCGGCGTCGGACCGGTCACGATCAGCGTCCAGTCCGGCGAACGCGTGGCGCTGATGGGCCCCAACGGCGCCGGCAAGACCACATTGCTCGACGTGCTCGCGACCGCAGCCCGGCCGCGCGCGGGCTCCGTGCGCTGGTACGGCATGACCTCACCGCGCAAGGCACGGCGGCTGATCGGCACGGCGGCGGACGTCGTCACCGAGGACGGCGCGCTCACCGCACGGCAGTCGACGTATTTCTGGTGCCGTCAGTGGATGCCGCACGACCTGACGGGCGGGCTCGTCGACGAGGCACTTCGTCAGTTCGGGCTGGCCGGCGTCGCCGACGACCCCGTGGCGTCCTTCTCGTTCGGGATGCGCCGACGGCTCGCGCTGGGGCAGGCGCTGGTGCACCGTCCCCGGCTCGCGCTGCTCGACGAGCCCACCGCGGGCCTCGACCCGGACGGAGTGACGGCGCTGACGCGTGTGATGAAGGAGCGCACCCGCCAGGGACGCGCGACCATCGTCGCCAGCAACGACTGTGAGTTCGTGGCCGCGGCATGCGATCGAGTCGTGTTTCTCGATGCCGGCGTGCTGCTGACGGACGCAACGCCGAAGGCGTTGCTCGCGCACGTGGGCTCTGCGCGCGTGGTGGAGCTGGAGATGAACGACCGGAGCCGCCTGCGCGAGTTGCGGCGCATCCCCGGCGTCGCCGCGGTGGTCGAGAGCAGTGGTTTGGTGACCGTGGAGATGCGCGACGAACGAGCGCTCCCCGCGATCGTGAGCGCCGCCGACGGCGACGGTGGCGGTCTGGTCTCGCTGCGCCTGCACACCCCGGACCTCGCGGACGCGTTCCGCGTGCTCACCGGGCGCGGACTCGATGGTGAGGCCTCGCCGTCGGTGCCGCCGGCGCGTGCCGCGCGGACGTCACGGTTCGCCCGCCGATGATCGGCGCGCGCCTCGGCGCAACCGCTCACGCCCTGCGCCGTCCGATGCCGGGCGGCATGTTCCTGCGCGAGGTGCTGGTGGCGGCCACGCGGCCGCGCGCCCTGGTCCTCAAGATGGCGTTCCCGCTCGTCCTGACGATCCCGCTCGTCACCGCGCACGCGGCGACGTTCTGGGCGGGCATGCTGCTGACAGTGCTGACCGC
>JAFALX010000043.1 GCA_019234035.1 Candidatus Dormiibacterota bacterium
AGAACATCCTGGCCAAGGCCTTCTTGCGCATCTGGCCGCTCAACCACTTCGGCGGTCTGGGATCAGGCCCGAGCCTCGGCACAGCACCCGCGGCAGTGCAGGCCGCTGCGGGCATCCCGGTCCTCGGTGTGCTGACACTGGAACGCGATCGCCGCCGCCGGCGACGCGACCGTCAGCTCGAGACGACCCAGTCCTGAGCGGCTGAGGTCCACTCCACCAGCGCGCCGGGCTCGAAGAAGAGCGAGATCTCCTCGACCGCCCGCCCGGGCGAATCGCTGCCGTGCACCACGTTGGCGCCGATCGAGACGGCCAGGTCGCCGCGGATGGTCCCGGGCGCCGAGTTCTTCGGGTCGGTCGCCCCCATCACGCTGCGCACCAGCGCGACGGCGCCCGGAGCCTCCCACACCATCGCCACGACAGGCGCCGACGTGATGAAGGCGACGAGGCCCTCGAAGAACGGCTTGCCCACGTGCTCGGCGTAGTGCCGCTCCGCCAGCGAACGATCCATCAGCAGCATGCGCATCGCGACGAGGTGCAGTCCGCGCCGCTCGAAGCGGCCGATCACCTCGGCGACGAGCCCGCGCTGCACGCCGTCGGGCTTGACGAGTACCAGCGTGCGTTCAGTGCTCATCGACCCTCACCTGACGACCTCCTCGAACCGTGTCGTACTGCGGAACGGACCCACCACCGCAGCGCGCAGCTCCTGCGACAGCACATCCTGCGCCGCCTGCTGCACATCCTCGGCGGTGACGGCGTCGAGGTGGGCGATGAGCTCCGCGGGCTCGAGGATGCTCCCCGTCAGCAGCAGCTGATGGCCCGCGTAGTCGCACACCGCCGATGTGCTCTCGAGGGACAGCAGCAGCCGGCCCTTCGAGTACTCGCGCGCCTTGTGGAGCTCCGCGTCGCTCACCGGCTCCTGTGCGAGCCGTCGCAGCTCTGCGATCGCCGCACGCATCGCGGTCGCGGCGCGTCGCGGCTCGCAGCCGAGCCCGATTCCCATGACACCGCTGTCGCGCACGCGCGAGACAAACGAGTGCACGTCGTACACGGTCCCCCTGCGCTCGCGCAGCTCGAGGAAGAGGCGGCTCGACATCCCCTCTCCGAGCACGGCGTTCAGCATGTCGACGGCGTGGCGACCGGGGTCGAGATACGAGCCGGTGCGCGCGCCCATGAGGACCGTCGCCTGCTCCACCGTGCGTCGCGCCACGCGCACCGACGGGCCGGACACGGGCGTGGCCGGTGCGGCCGCATCGTGCGCCGGGTGCGGGCTCGCCGCCCACTCCTCGAGCTCGCGCTGGAACAATCGCTGCGCCTCGACGGGGTCCACGGCTCCTGCCACGCTGACCACGAGCGACTTCGGCTCGATGTAGCGCGCCATGTGCTCGCGACATTGCTCGGCGGTGAACGAACGCACCGTCTCCTCGCGCCCCGCGACGTCGCGACCCAGCGCGTGGTCCGGCCACATCACCTCGTCGAACACGATCTGCGCGTACTCCTGCGGGTTGTCCTCGTACATGCGCAGCTCTTCGATGACGACCTGGCGTTCCTTCTCCACCTCCGCCGGGTCGAGCGCGGGGTGCACGACCATGTCGGCAAGCACCGACACCGCGAGCGGCAGCGCGGACGCGGGAACCCGTGTGTAGAACACCGTTGCCTCGCGGTCCGTCGCGGCGTTGAGCACGCCGCCGACTCCCTCGATCGCCTCGCTCACGTCGCGCGCGGTCGGGTAGCGCCGGCCTCCCTTGAACACCATGTGCTCGACGAAGTGGCTGATGCCGGCGTCGTCGTTGGACTCGAACCGGGAGCCCACGCCGACGAGCAGCGACACCGCGACAGAGGCGCGCCCATCGAGCGGCACCGCGACCAGCCGCGCCCCGCCGGGCAGCGGCGACTCGACGAACCGCAGCGCGGGAACGACGTCGGTCGATTCCCCTCCCGGCGCGACCGCCTCCGTCAGCGCCGGCCGCCGAACGAAGGCCCGCGGCGGGGCCGCCCTTCCGAGCGATCATCCGGCCCACCCTGCGGCGGACCCGTGGGATGGATCACCACGCGCCGCGAGGGCTCGCGCCCCGAACTCTCGGTGCGTACGCCCTCATCCTCGGCAAGCGTCATGTGCACGACGCGACGCTCGTACGCGTGCATGGGATCGAGCGCATACCGCTCGCCGCTGCGCTTCACGCGGCTCGCGAGGCGCAGCGCGAGCTCGCGCACCTGGTCCTCGCGCCGCGCCCGGTAACGTTCGACGTCGAGGACGACGCGGCGGCCCTCACCGTCCTCCTCCTCGCCCAGCATCAGGTTGAGCACCGTCTGCAGCGCCCGCAGCGTCTCGCCGCGCCAGCCGATCAGCAGACCGAGGTCGTCACCCGAGATGTCGAGGATCACCGGTCCCGGCGCGCCGGAGATGCTCTGCGTGCCGCGCCGAACCGACACGCGGCACGGGATCTCCATTCGTGTCAGCAGCTCCTCGAGCATGGCCCGCGCTCGCATGGCCTGCTCGTTGATTCGATACACGCGGACGCGAGAGATGGACGCCGACAACCGCTCGCCGGGCACGCGGCGCGTGCCGCCCGCAAGGACCTCGACCTCCGCCTCGTCGCGGGTCACGCTCAACTCTGCGAGCGCGCGCGCGACGGCCTCCTCGATGGTTGCCCCCTGCGCCTCGACCATCTCCGCCGCGGGGTCGCGAGGCGAAGCCTCCGCCTCCTGAACTATCTCGCTCACCGGGTCCTCCTCGCGGCCGGCGCTAGTGCTGCCGCCGCCTCCTCCTGTTGGCTCGAGCTCGTGCCGCCGCCGACCGCTGCGACTGGGTCCGCGGCCGCTGGCCGCCGGACGCCGTCGCGGCGGCGGCCGGACGTTCCTCGCCTACGGCGCCGTCGTCATCCGCAGCGCCGGGTTCCGATCCGTTCTGCGAGGTGGCGCGCCGCCCGGTGGTGTCAGGCCGCCGCTTCGGTGGCAGCAGAGCAGGGCTCGCCTTCGGCGTCGCGTCGCCGGGTGGGAACGACAGGGGCGTGACGCGGTTCGAACCGGGCCACCACGCCGGCACGCGCAGCCCGCCCCAGCCGACGACGTACCACTGCTGCAGCACCATGACCATCGTGCCGGTGACCCAGTAGATGGCGAGTCCCTGCGGGAACAGCAGCCCGAAGATGGCGATCATCACCGGGAAGATCAGCGTCATCTGCTTGGTGATGGCTGCCGCGCTGCGCTCCTGGTCGGACATGTCGGCGCGCTGCGGCTGCATCATCATCCGCGACTGCGCGAACGTGAACACCGCGGCGAGCAGCGGCAGGATCAGGTACGCGGGGTGCGTCAGGACGTGGTTCCAGTTGCCGTTCGGCGCCGCGGACTGCGAGACGTCGTCGATCCACAGAAAGTGCTTGCTGATGCCGTGCGGCAGGCTGTTGGTGGCGTTGCGGATCGCGTTGTACAGACCGATGAGCACCGGCAGCTGCACGAGCGCGGGAATGCAGCCCGACAGCGTGCTGAACGGGCTGATGCCGTGCTCCTTGTAGACCTTGTTCATCTCGGCGCTCAGCTTCTGCGGCTCGCCCTTGTACTTCTTGCGCAGCGCGGAGATCTGCGGCGCCACCCTGCGCTGCTCTGCCTGGATGCGCCGTGACGTGCGCAGCTGCCAGTTGAAGATGGGGAACAGCACGGCGCGGATGACGATCGTCGTGAGGATGACCGCGAGGCCGAACGCACCGATCGCCTGCAACGGCGCCACGTCGTTCATGCCCGTGGTCAGCCACTTCAGCAGCTGCTCGAGCGGATTGGCGAGGAACGTGAAGATGTCGAGCGGGGAGAAGCCGAGCATCACGACTGCACTCCGGCACCGGCGGCGCGGCGCGCCTCCTGGCTGGCGCGGCGTGCCTCACGCCACGTCACGTACTCCTCCGGAACGGGGTCGAACCCGCCGGCGTGAAACGGATGGCAGCGGGCGATGCGCCGCGCCGCCAGCCACCACCCGCGGCGGGCACCGAATCGCTGCAGG
>JAFALX010000140.1 GCA_019234035.1 Candidatus Dormiibacterota bacterium
CCGCGGCCGCGTTCTTCGCGTTCGTCTTCCCGATCATCTTCCTCGTCGTCTTCGCCACGCTCTTCAAGGGCCAGACGGCTCACGTCGGCAACGTGAAGGTGTCGTGGAACGACTACTACATCCCGTCGCTGATCACGTTCGGGGTCATCGGCGCGTCGTTCACCAACATCGCGATCTCACTGGCCATCCGGCGCGATACCGGCGTGCTCAAGCGCTTCCGAGGGACGCCGCTGCCGCCGTGGATCTTCCTCGCCGCCGTCGTGACCTCCGCGATCATCGTTGCCGCGATCCTCACGGTGCTGACGATCGTGTTCGGCATCGTCGTGTACGGGGTGCACGTGCCGCAGCACATCGGTGCGCTCATCCTCACGCTGGCCGTGGGTGCGGGCACGTTCTGCGCGCTGGGGCTGGCGATGACGGTGTTCATCCCCAATGCGGAAGCCGCGCCGGCGATCATCAACGGCGTGCTGCTGCCGATCGTCTTCATCTCGGGGACGTTCTTTCCCGTCGATCCCACGTCGATTCTGGCCAAGATCGCCGAATACTTCCCGGTGCGGCACTTCATCACCGCGATGTTCAGCTCCTTCGACCCCGCGCACACCTCGTCGACGGGGATCGAGGGCAACGACCTCATCATCATGGCGGCGTGGGGGGCGGTGGCCCTCGTTGTTGCGGCGCGCCGCTTCCGCTGGGAGCCGCGCCGAACGTGACGCGTCGCGCGTCGCTCTGCATCGCAGCACTCGGTGCGCTGGCGGCGCTGCTGGCCGCCTGCGGGGACACACAGAGCGCGCCGCGCCTCACCGGCGACCCCGTGCACTACCTGCTGACCCTCAGTCAGATGACCTCGCCCGACTTCACAGTTGAGATTCCGGCGACGTCACAGCCGGCTGCGGGATTCGCGTCGGGCGACCCGGCTGCCCAGAACCAGCTGGCCCAGGCCGGCCTCACCAATGCAGCGTCCGTCACGTTCATACGCCAGGTCGACTTTCCAACCTCCAATGGGCCCATCGAGGTCGTCGACTCGGTTGCAGCCTTCACGGGCGCCGATGGCGCGCACACCTGGTTCACCAATGACAGCAAGCGGCTCGACCAGGAGCAGGGGGCGGAGGGGACGTCGACGGGCGCGCTCGGCGACGAGGCGCACGCCACCACGCAGGTGGCGACCGCGCCTGATGGCGTGCAGGCGGTGCAGGTGACAATCGAGTGGCGCGTGGCCAATGTGGTCGCGCTGCTGCACGTGCGCGGCCGTTACGGGGGCACGCGTCTCGAGGACGCGCTCACCCTCGCGCACAAACAGACGTCGACGCACCTGATCCTGCCGCCGAGCTAGCGCTTAGTCCTGGCGCAGCGCGGTGAGCACGGAGATCGACGTCGCGCGACGAGCCGGTGCCAGCGCCGCAGTCACCGCCGCCACCACGATCGTGATGACCAGCACGATCGCGATCACCGCGGGGAAGTTGAACTGCGGCACAAAGCCCTGCGAGGCGCTCGCATGCAGCAGCGGCAGCGCAACGACGATGCCCGCTGCCACACCGATGATCGCGGCCGCGAATGCAAGCAGGCCTGCTTCCGACAGCGCCAGCCGCAACGCCTGACTGCGACTGAAGCCCACGGCGCGCAGCAGCGCCAGCTCACGGGTGCGCTGCCGCGCGTTCACCACGAGCGTGTTCACGAGCGCGAGCATCGCGATCACCACGGACACGATCGCCAGCGCCAGCAGGACGCCGATCGAGTGCGACAGCGCATCGCGGGCGCTCTGTTCGATGGTGCTGACGGGAACGGCGTTCATGCCGTACGTCGCCGCGATGCGATCGACGCTCGTCTCCGATCCCTGCGGCACGACGAGCAGATCGTCGAACCCGTCCGCAGTGTTGCCGAAGTACGTGCGCGCGACGTCGCTGCCCATGATCAGTGCCTCCCCGCCGTCCCCCGCCGGGAACGAGTGCGACACCATCCCGGCGACGGTGAAGTACACGACGCCGTGATCGGTGCTCACCGGGAACTGCGCCCCGACGTGCCAGCCCGATCCCGTTTCGAGGCTCTGCGGCGCAAGCACCGCCGGGCCGTTGCGCAGTGCCGCGAACGCCGCGTCGCGGCCGGGTTCGGTGACGTCGAGACCGCCGTGCTGGTTGAACGCCGTCGGATCGATCGCGGCGATGGCGACCGAGGTGCCCTGCACCGGCTCGGTGAAGATGCGCAGCTCGCTTGCCATCTGCACGGTTCCGCTCTTCACGATTGCGGTGGCGATGGCATCGCGCTGCGTCACGGGACTGGTGATGACCGTGCTGCCCACGAAGAGGTTCGCGACCCACGAGTCGCTCGCGCTCAGGGCGCCGGCGACGAGTGCGCTCACGGCCACGGCGGTGGCGACGCTCACGGTGAGCCCGGCGGCGGTCAGCGCGGTGCGATTGGGCGTGCGTCGCAGCGCTGCAGCCGCCGTCGGCGCGGTGGGGATGAGCGGCGACAGGAGTCTCGCGACAAGCGTCGCGATCCGCGGCACCAGGTAGGGGAGTGCGAGCACGACGCCGAGCAGGAAGAGTGCCACGCCCAAGGCGACGACCCCGCTGCTCGTGGCCGCGAAACAGATGGCGCCGGCGATCACGGAAAGCAGTGACACCGCGATGAGTCCCGCCGGCACGCGCTGGCGCTCGGACGCCGGCGAGAAGCGCAGCGCGTCGAGCACCGGGGTGCGCCCGGCGATCGCGGCCGGCACCATCGCGCCGAGAACCGCGGCGCCGAAGCCGGCGAAGATACCGGCAAGGATCTCGCCGGCGCCCGGCGAGAACGGGGGAGCCGGCAGATCGGACGGGGCGTAGTGAGAGACCAGGAGCGCGCCGAGGAGGATGCCCAGCCCGGCGCCGAATGGAATGCCGACGGCGGCCACGGCCACGGCCTCGGATGCGAACAGCCGGAAGACCTGCGCCGAGGACGCGCCGGCCGCACGCAGCAGTCCGATCTCGCGACGCCGCTCGAGCATCGCAAGCGCGACGCTGTTGGCGGTCACGCCCGCGCCGATGAAGACGCTGAGCATCGTTGCCAGCACGAGGAGCGGACGTAGATCGGCAAGGGGAGCGATGCCTGCGCCGCGCGGATCGACCGCGGACAGCGACGTGCCCAGCGAGCCGCGCACCTCCTCGGCGACCGCGGACGATGACGCGCCCGGGTTGAGCCGGAGCGCCACCATCGGCGTCTGGAGGCCGAGATGGAAGGTGCCCAGCATCGCGGCGTTGTCGGCGAACACAGCCGAGCGAGTGAAGCCGGGGCCTGCGCCGGTGTCAGATGTGATGCCGATGATCGTGAATTGGTCTGGACCGTTCGCCGTGATCATCTGCAGCTTGTCACCGACGCGCAGCGCCCGGCTGCCGGGAGTGGCGAGCGCGCCGGCGAGGCCCTGGTCGATGGCAACGTTCGCTGTATCGCCGCGATGGGGGAGGCGGCCCGTGAGCACCGTCACAGGACGCAGCGCGACGTTGCCGTCCTGTAGCCCGATGAGGGTGACGGTCAGCCCCTGCAGCCCGCTGCCCTGCGGGCCGGCGACGACGCGCTTCTCGTAGAGAGGCACCGCCTGTGCAACGCCGCGCAGCTTGCCGAGCCCGGTGACCTGCGCCTGCGTGAAGCTCGATCCGGCGGCGACGCGGACGTCGAGCGACGACGCTCCCGCGGTGGCGTCCTGCGCGGCCTGTGCCTGTGAGTTCAGCCCGTCGAGAGTCAGCTGCACGCCGAGCACCGCGGCGATGCCCAGCGCGACGGCGAACGCCGTGAGCGCGGCCCGCAGCTTGTGACTCCGAATCGACCGCCAGGCGAGCGGCCAGAGACCGCTCACAGCCCCAGCGCGCGCAGCCGGGCGACGAGCGGCGCCGGATCGGGAATCGCCTCGTCGGTCGCAGGCATGTGGCTGAGTCGCACCTCGTCCACGATCTGGCCGTCGCTCATGATGAGGACGCGCTCCGCGTAGGCGGCGATGCTGGCCTCGTGGGTCACGACCACCGTCGTCTGCCTGTCGGTCCGCACCAGGCGCGACAGGAGACTCATGAGCTCGTGGCTCGTCGTCCAGTCGAGGTTGCCCGTCGGCTCGTCGGCGAGCAGCAGCGCCGGCGCCGCGACGAGTGCGCGCGCGATCGCGACGCGCTGCTGCTCGCCGCCCGAGATCTGGTCGGGGCCGTGGCCCTGCAGGCCGTGGAGGTTCAGCTGGTTCATCACCGCGCGCACGCGGTCGTCGACGTCACGCCGCCTGATGCGGTTGCCGCCGAGCGGGAGCGACGACTCGTTGCGCAACCGCAGCGGCAGCGCCACGTTCTCCGCCGCCGTCATCGACGGGATGAGGTTGTACGTCTGGAACACGAACCCGATGCGGTCGCGGCGGAACTGGGATCGCTGCGAGTCGCTGGTCGAGAACAGGTCGACACCGTCGATGCGAACCGTGCCCGCATCGGGCGGCTCGAGACCACCGAGCGTGTACAGCAGCGTGCTCTTGCCGCTGCCGCTCGCGCCCATGATCGCCACGAACTCCCCGTTCTTGACGCGCAGGCTGATGCCGCGCAGCACGTCGCGCGGCGGCCGGCTGATGCGATACGTCTTGACCAGGCCGTCGGCCTCGATCAGGTCGGCACCCACGGCGGTCGGCGGGGGAGGAGTGGCAACAGACACGAGGGCTTCTCCTAGCTGATGAGGAATGAGCTGAGCACCGACTCGACCGTGCTGGGCAGAAGCCCCGGGTACGAGTACGCCGGCGGCGCGGGCACGCCGGCGGGCAGCAGTGCGGTGGGAATCGGTGTTGGTGTCGGAGTTGGCGCGGGCGTTGGAACCGGTGTCGGTGCCGGCGTGTCGGCGGGCGGCAGCGGCGCGGTCGGTGCGGGCGAGTTGCGCGGCTCCTGGGTCGGATTCGGGTTGGGATTGGTCGGTGGCGGCGGCGGCGGAGGAGGCGGTGGCGCTGCGCCGAGCTGCGCGAACTCCTCGGAGAACATCCACACGTTGCTGCACGGGCTGCCGCAGCTCGAGTCGCCGGACCACGTGCCGCCGAAGAAGGAGCCGACCCCGAGGTCGGTGTAGCTGCCGTTCAGGATGTTGGCCCGGTGGTCCGGACTGTTCATGAACGCCGTGTTCACGATCCCGGCCGCGCTGATGGCGTTGGTGTCGTTGTTGACCCAACCGATGTTCTCGCCGGCGGACTGGTAGTTGACGCCGTACGCCGACATCATCGGCCACACGTACGTGCCGCAGCCCTGGATGATGTGCGAGAAGTAGTTGCGCTGGATCATGTCCTCGGAGCGGCCGTTGATGTGCATGCCGCCGCAGCTGTAGCCGGCGTTCTCGCCGATGGCCGTGAGCGTGTTGTTGTAGCTGAGTGCTCCCACGCCGTTGCTGGCGCGGTCCTGGTTCGTGTACGAGAAGAGGGTCTCGTCCGCACCCCCGTCCGCGCGCGCGAGCACCGGCGTGTGCAGCACCCAGATGACGCCGAGCACGCTCAGCGCGGTGCCCGCAGACGTGAACACGATGCGGCGCCACTGGCGGCGCAGCCACGAATGCTGCACCGTCGTGACAGCGCCTGGGGGCGTTGATCGGACTGCTGCGGCGGTGCGCGAGAGCTCCTCCCACGCGGTACCCGTCTGCCGCTGCATGCGCGTTCCTCTTGTTGGCTGAGTGACGGGCTCCGTTGTCACACGCAGGGCAGTTGCCGGATCGCGCTTCGACAGGATCGTTGCACCACGCTGAGGCTCCCGATACGAGCGCCGGGTAGCCTGCTACCGGCTGCACAGGGCGGCCCCAGTACATACGCTCGATGTCTTTACTCGACCGCGTCCAGCGCCGGGCCGAAGATCCCGGAACGATCGACCGGCCGACCGCGCCACCGGCGGCCAGCGATACGACGGTTGTCCTCACGCCCGCGGCTGCTCCCGCGCCGGCGCTGGCTCCCACGCCTCCACTGCCGGCGGCGCCGGCGCCGCCCAGCGCGGCGTCCTCCACGCCGCCGGCGACCAACCGGACCTCATCGCTGCTGACCCGCGCGGGGTTCGGCCGCAACGCCAACCGCCCCGGGGTGGGCCTGCACCACGCCTTGCGCGGCCGCGTGCGGCAGCTCCTCGTCCAGGAGCTGGCGGCGATGCAGGAGAGCCCGCCGCCGGAGGCGGTGCGCCAGCGAATCGCGGAGCTCGTCAACGAGGTCGCCGCCGAGACCGCAACGACCCTGCCTCGCCAGGACCGCATACGGGTCATCGAGACCATCGCCCACGATGTGCTCGGTCTCGGGCCGCTCGAGGATCTGCTGAGCGACGAGAGCGTGACCGAGATCATGATCAACAGCGCGAGCCAGATCTACATCGAGCGCGCGGGCAAGATCATCCTCAGCGACACGCAGTTCGAGAGCAACGAGCACCTGATGCAGGTGATCGACCGCATCGTCTCGGGGCTTGGTCGCCGCGTCGACGAATCGTCGCCCATGGTCGACGCGCGCCTGAAGGACGGATCGCGCGTCAACGTGATCATCCCGCCGCTCGCGCTGAAGGGTCCGACGGTGACCATACGCAAGTTCGCCAAGGACGCGCTCCAGGTGGACGACCTGGTCCGCTTCGGCTCGATCACGCCCGAGATGGCCATGTTCGCCCGAGCGTGCGTGCGCGCCCGGCTGAACGTGATCGTGAGCGGCGGCACCGGCTCCGGCAAGACCACGACGCTCAACATGCTCAGCGGTTTCATCCCCTCGGGCGAGCGAATCGTCACCATCGAGGACGCCGCCGAGCTGCAGCTGCATCAGGATCACGTCGTCACGCTCGAGACGCGGCCACCGAACGTGGAAGGACGCGGCCGGGTCACCATTCGCGACCTCGTCATCAACGCGCTGCGCATGCGGCCCGACCGCATCGTCGTCGGTGAGTGCCGCGGCGGTGAGGCGCTGGACATGCTCCAGGCCATGAACACCGGCCACGACGGCTCGCTGACCACGCTGCACGCCAACAACCCGCATGACACGATCAGCCGCCTCGAGACGATGGTGCTGATGGCGGGCGCGGAGCTGCCGTCCCGCGCCATCCGCGAGCAGATCGGCTCCGCGGTGCAGCTGATCGTGCACCAGTCGCGACTGCGCGACGGCACGCGCAAGATCGTGAGTATCACCGAGGTGCTCGGCACTGACGAGCACGGTGTGCGACTCCAGGAGCTGTTCGCGTTCCGCCAGACGGGCGTGGACGAGAACGGCACCGTGCTTGGCGGCTTCGTCGCCACGGGCGCCATGCCGACGTTCTTCGAGCACCTGCAGACCTCGGGCGAGGGGGTGTCCGAGGAGCTGTTCCGGGCGCGGCAAGCCGCCTAGATTCGCGGACTTACGCAGCGGGCGCGCGCGTCTCGCTCATCGCCGCGACGAGCGCGCGACGGTCGGGGAAGAGCTGCGCAAGGCGCGTGGGCAGCGGGATGCCCATGTCGAACAGCCGGTCGATGATGCGCGGACGGATGCCGGTGGGGTTGAACTCACCGATGATCTTGCCGGTCTGCGGATCGGCGCCCTTCGACTCGAACTTGAAGACTTCCTGCATGGTGATCATCTCGCCTTCCATACCGATCACCTCGCAGATGCTCACCACCTTGCGGGAGCCGTCCTTGAGTCGGTTGAGCTGGATGATCAAGTTGATCGCGCCCGCGATCTGCTGGCGGATGGCCTTCAGCGGCAGGTCCATGCCCGCCATCAGCACGAGCGTCTCGAGACGGGAGAGCGTCTCGCGTGGCGAGTTGGCGTGCACGGTCGTCAGCGAGCCGTCGTGACCGGTGTTCATCGCCTGCAGCATGTCCAGCGCCTCACCGCCGCGGCACTCGCCGACGACGATGCGATCCGGCCGCATGCGCAGCGAGTTGATCACGAGGTCGCGGATCGGGATGCGTCCTTCGCCGTTGACGTCCGGCGGGCGCGCCTCCATGCGGCACACGTGCTCCTGGTGCAGCTGGAGCTCGGCCGCGTCCTCGATGGTGACGATTCGCTCGTCGATCGGGATGAAGCCGGAGCACACGTTGAGCAGGGTCGTCTTTCCGGTACCAGTTCCACCGGAGACCACGATGTTTGCGCGTGCGAGCACGCAGGCCTGGATGAAGGATGCCGCCTCGGTCGACAGCGTGCCGAACCCGATGAGGTCGTTGACCTGGTACGGATCCTTGCTGAACTTACGAATGGTCAGGATCGGACCGTCCAGCGCAATGGGCGGGATGGCCGCGTTGACGCGGGAGCCGTCGAGCAGGCGTGCGTCGCAGAGCGGGGAGCGCTGGTCGATGCGGCGTCCGACGGACGAGACGATGGTCTCGATCACGCGCATGAGGTGCGACTCGTCGTCGAACCGGATGTCGGTGAGAAGGATCTTGCCCTTGCGCTCCACGTAGACCATCTCCGGCCCGTTGACCATGATTTCGGTGAGGCTGTCATCCTCGACCAGGGGGCGCAGCGGCCCCAGCGCTTCGACGTATCGCGGATCCATCCCGTTGCCGACGGTCACCTGATCACCTCACTAGGCGTGCTGAGTTGCATCCGCCCTGAATTGTCCGGGGGGTACTCAGCGGCCGCGGGATCGGGCAACTGCTTCGATACACGATCTTTGCCGTGAAACGACGGGACCGCCGTTACGATCGTTGCGCTGTGGCTCTCCTGGATCCCACGACCGTCGAAGAGGAAGAGGACGGCTGGTTCGGCGACGGAAGCGCGTTCGATTCCGGCGAGGACCTCGCCGCCGCGCTGATGAACCTCGCCGGCAGGCCGGTCGCCCGCACCGCGGTCGCCGACGAGGAGGCAGGCTCGTCGGTCTTCGAGGAGCATCAGCGCAGCAACGACATGATCTTCGAGTTGCTGACCCGCGCCACGGGCGAGATCAGGAGCCTCGAGGTCACGGCGCCCCCGCGCAAGTGGTCCTCCGACGGACAGGCGCACACCTGGACCGAGCGCAAGCCCGGATCGATGTCGCTCCCGGCGCGCAAGCCCGGCAAGACCGGGTGGTCGATCCGCAGCTCGGTGCTGCTGCTGCAGCGCGCTGAAGAGGTGCTGATCACCCTGCGCGAGGAAGCGGTCGACAGCTCCTTGACCCACGCCGCGCGCGCGATAAACCGGACGAGGTAACTCGCCCCTCCGCGGCGGTCGCGGCCTCTCTCTCCCTGTCCTCGGCGTCACGTATTGCGTCACGGCGGCGCATCACCGAGTAGACGTTGTCGAGCGTCGGCGGGATGCCGCGGCGCAGCACCTCGATGACCGCCTCAGGGTCGATGGAGCCCGGGTGAGCCAGCGCTGCGGCGCGCGCGGCTTCCTCGGCTTCGCGGCGCGCCTCGGCGAGGTTCAACCGCAGCTTCTTGATCTTCTGCGACTGCACGATGATGAGCACGAACCCGACGAGTGCGAGCGCACCGACGACGATTGCGTCGTGGTCGACGATCGCCTGAAGTATGGTTCGCCACCAGACGGTTGCGGTCATGCGCCGCAGAGCCTGTCGGTGGCGTGGACCTGCATCTCGCGGGTCATGGTGTAGACGGCGGTGGAGTCGTGTCCGGGAATGGTCATGCGACGGATCGTCTCGATGGTCGTGATGAAGGCTTCGACGGCAGACTTGGTGCCGAGAATGCATTCAGTGACTGCGGCCGCATCGTTTTCGCCGAGCCAGGCAACGCCGATCGCGACGAGCTCGCCACGAACCTCGTCGTAATCGACCCAGCTCGACGTGTCAACGCCCGAAGACGGCGCGATGCCGGCTTCGGGCTCGAACGCAGTGCCGGCCGCGGACTCCGCCCGAGCCCCGTAGTCATCGGGGCCGGCAACCTCCGCCGCCGGCTCGTACCCAGCACGGGTCGCGGGCTCGGTTTCCCGGTCAGACCCGCCTGGCGCCGGTGTCTTGGGATCGCGCGCGTTCCAGCCCGTGCTTTCGTTCTCTGCGCGCTCGAACGGTGCGGTGGTCGGAGTGTCCTGAAACGCGAAGGCATCGAACGGGTCGTAGCGGTCTTCGGCCTCGTCGGTCGCCTGAGGCGGTGACGGCGCTGACGGCGCAACGGGCGGCGATGGCGCCGACGGCGCGACGGCGGCGCCGCCCGGAACGCCGGCGCGCGAGCTCTGCGGCCTGCGGCCCTTGCGCTGGAGCACGCGCAGCGTCGTCCCCGGCCGCCGCATCGCGTCGAGCAATTGATCCGTGGAGGTCACGGGAATCGGTTCGGTCGACGTGTAGACCGCAACCGGCTTGCCGGCGCTGAACAGACCCACCGCGCGCAGCGGTCCTTCGATGAGCAGCGCGTGATCCTCGCGGTCCTGCTCGAGTGATGTCACGAGCGCGGACGCGTCCACCCAGGCGGTTGCGATCGGTTCGCCGCGGGGGAGCCGCCACAGCATGGGAATGGCCTCGGCGACGTCGATGCCGTCGAGCGCGTAGACGGCGATCGTTCCGTCGCGTGCACCGAGCAGCGCCATCGCCGCGGTCTCGCCGCGTGCGTGGTCGGCGCTGTCGACCCATACCGCGTCGATGAGGTCGCCATCGCGCACCACGCCGGCGCCGTGCAGGCGCGGCCCGCTGAGCACGACGAGCGCCGAGTCCAGCGACCCGATGCGCTCGCGCAGCCCTGCGTCCTGCGCCGGCGTCGCCGGCCAGACGACGTCACCACTCGGCAGCAGCGGAAAACTGTCGACATCGAAGCCGAGGTCCGGCGAGTCGTCGAACCCCTCCATCCACGATGTCGCGTCGCCGTCACGCTCCGCGACGTCGCTGTTGCCCCCGACGAGCTCGGCGATCGGCTCGGTGATCTCGTCGACGCTGATGTTGAGCGAGTCCTGCGGCGACATGACGCGGCGCCAGTCGCCGACTGTGAACTGCGAAGGAAGAGTGTGGAGCAGCGCATCGAGCGCCGCCTCGCCGCTCAGGTTCGTTCCGCTTGACTCGTACGTGGCGTGCGACGGCTGGCCGAAGACCATGAAGATGGTGGCCGACCCACCATCCCACTCGATGTCGAAGGCGCCGCTTAGATAGTCGTCCTTCGCCTTCGCAAGCTGTCGCAGGAGTTTGACATGTGGCGCTGCGATGGCCATGGGCGGATTATCCTGGGCAGGTGCCTGCAGAGATCATCACGATCGCGTCGCTAAAGGGTGGCGTCGGCAAGACAACTAGCAGCTACGCGCTCGCTGCAGCTGCTGCCGACGGGGGTTTGCGCGTCATCGCCATCGACCTGGACCCCACCGGAGGATTGAGCAACGCGCTCGAAAAAGCCAAGCGCACGGCGACGATCGCCGACGTGCTCCACGAGCGTGTGTCGATTCAGGACGCGCTGATGGACCACCCGCTGGGGATCAAGGCCGTGGCGTCGCACCGCAGCCTCAACGAGGACAACCCCACCGAGGAGCAGCTGCGACGGATCGTCGGCGGCCTCAGCGACGACTTCGACCTCGTTCTTCTTGACACGCACCCGCACGAGCCGTCGTTGCTGGGGCCCATGGCAGTCGCAGACAGGATTGTCATACCAACTGCGCTCGATATCCTGTCGCTCCGCGCCGCTGCGCTGACGGTCGGACTGGCCCAGCAGCTCGAGGTGCTCGAGCGCATTCGGGGCATAATTGTCACCAACGTCAAGCGGCCGATGTCGCGCATCACCGAGTCGCTCCTCAACGGGCTGTCGCTGAGCGGTCTCGCGTTCGACACCGTGCTGTGGTACTCGCCGGGCTGGATCCTGGCGACGTCCGGGCGCGGCGAGCTGCCCGACCAGGACCTGCTGGCGCAGAGCAAGATGCTGCTGCGCGAGGTGGCGGTGCGGCCGGTCCCCGAGGAGGCGCTGCGCCAGTTCATCAGCATGGCGCAGGGCCGGCGCCCTCGCGAAGCCGCGACCCGCTGACGCGCTGATCCGCTGGAGGGCGCGGGCCCCGCTGTCCGCGACCGGTACCGGACCCGTTACTCCCGCGTCACGGTCGGCTGGGGATTTCCCCACAGATCGCACCAATACTATCAATTGTAGTGAACGCGCCAGATACCGCCCAACGCGAAGCACAGCGGCTGGGGCTGGAACCGGGCCAGCTGTACAGGCTGGCTCACACACAGGGCATCCACCAGGCGCGGCGTGTGATCCGCAGCCTCGTGGTCTTCGTCGGGGCATCCACGCGACGGCAGTGGGACGGGACACTCGTGACGTGTCTCGAGTTCACGCGGCCACAGGGGCGGCCGCTGTCCTTGCTCGCTGCGCAGGTGGTGGAGGCACGGGCGGCGACGCGCAATGAGAGCGGCCAGGTCGTCCTCATTGCGCCGCCACTCGCCGCGCGCCGCCGGGGGAGCCGGCGCCGCATCCGGCGCGTCGCGTAGCGCCCGGCGCGCTGCGATCGCCGGCTTCACGACCTCCTCAAACCCGGCACACTATTCCGCATGGAGCCTGAGGAGCCTGAGGGGCCGTGCACGTTGCCGGTGGCGGTCCTGCCGGACGGGCAGCGCGTGATCCACTACGACGGGTTGTCGCCGGAGCTGACCGGTGGGCAGGATCTGCGTCGCGAGATGCCGCCGGCGGTGCTCGTGCTCCTCTGCCCGTACGGCGACGGCAGATGGGACGTGGATCGCTACGCCTCGGACGGATCG
>JAFALX010000358.1 GCA_019234035.1 Candidatus Dormiibacterota bacterium
CCGGTCGGAAGCGGTGGCGCGACGCGTACGACGCCGCGGTCGACTCGGGCCGCGTTCCCCACGGCGACTTCACCACACTGTCGGGGACGCCGCTCGACCCCGTGTACGCGCCGCGTCCCGGCGACGAGAACGAGGACTTCGAGCGCATCGGCTGGCCCGGTGAATACCCGTTCACGCGCGGCCTCTACCCCAGCGGCTATCGCGGCAAGCCGTGGACCATCCGTCAGTTCGCGGGCTTCGGCAGCGCGCAGCAGACCAACGAGCGCTACCGGATGCTGCTGGCGCAGGGCGGCGGCGGTCTGTCGGTCGCGTTCGACATGCCCACGCTCATGGGACGCGACAGCGACGACCCGATGAGCCTCGGCGAGGTCGGGCACTGCGGCGTCGCGGTGGACAGCGCGGCCGACATGGATGTGCTGTTCGCCGGCGTCCCGCTCGGCGACGTCACCACGTCGATGACCATCAGCGGACCGGCGGTGCCGATCTTCTGCATGTACCTCGTCGCCGCCGAGCGCCAGGGCGCCGACATCCACGCGCTCGACGGCACGCTGCAGACCGACATATTCAAGGAGTACATCGCGCAGAAGGAATGGCTGTTCCGGCCGCGCCAGCACCTGCGGCTGATCGGCGACCTCATGGAGTACTGCACCGCCGAGGTGCCGCGGTACAAGCCGCTCTCCGTGTCCGGCTATCACATCCGCGAGGCCGGCGCCACCGCCGCGCAGGAGCTGGCCTTCACGCTCGCCGACGGCTTCGGCTACGTCGAGCTGGGCCTCGAGCGCGGGCTCGACATCGAGGCCTTCGCGCCCGGGCTGTCGTTCTTCTTCGACGCGCACATCGACTTCTTCGAGGAGATCGCCAAGTTCCGCGCCGCGCGGCGCATCTGGGCGCGCTGGCTGCGCGACGAGTACGGGGCGCGCACCGTGCGCGCGCAGTCGCTGCGTTTCCACACGCAGACGGCAGGCGTGTCGCTCACCGCACAGCAGCCGGACAACAACGTCGTGCGCACCGCGCTCGAGGCGCTCTCCGCGGTGCTCGGCGGCACCAACAGCCTGCACACCAACGCGCTGGACGAGGTGCTGGCGCTGCCGACCGAGCGCGCGGCGCACATCGCGCTGCGGACCCAGCAGGTCATCGCCGAGGAGACCGGCGTCACCAGCGTGATCGATCCGCTGGGCGGCTCCTGGTACGTCGAGCAGCTCACCGACGAGATCGAGGCGAAGGCCGAGGCGATCTTCAGCCAGATCCGCGAGATGAGCGACGACGGCTCCATGCTGTCGGGGCTGCTGCGCGGCGTCGACGACGGCTGGTTCGTCAGCGCCATCGGCGACTCGGCGTTCTGGTACCAGCAGCAGCTCGACGCCGGGAGCAAGCGCATCGTGGGCGTCAACGTGCTGCAGGACGACGGTTCCGACTCGGAGCTGGAGATCCTCGAGATCACCGACGAGGTGGAGCGCGAGCAGCGCGCGGTGCTGCAGCAGCGCAAGGCGGCGCGCGATCAGGCTGCCGTCGACGCGTCACTCGCCCGCCTGCATGAGGCCGCGCAGAACGACACGAATCTCGTCCCCGTCATGCTCGACGCCGCACGGGTTGAGGCCACGCTTGGCGAGATCTGCGGCACGCTGCGCGAGCTCTGGGGCGGGTATGTGGAGGCGACGCCGTACTGACACGCGCACGACACGGTGTCGACGACATTGTCTGACGGACTGGTATCGTCCATGAAATGGCCCAGGTCGCCGTCCGATTGCCCGACCCCCTCATCGTCGAGGTGGACCACGTTGCATCGCGCATACGCTCGACACGCTCGGATGTGATCCGGCGCGCCGTCGAGCTGTACGTCCACCGGCTGGCATGTGAGCGCGACGCGGCAATCTACGAGCGCCAGCCCCTGACGGAGGCGGAGCTCGCAGTCGCTGACGATCCCGGCGGCTGGAGCACCACCCCCTCGTGGTGAGGGGCGGCGGTCGTCGCCGTCTTCATCGTCTGGGCGCGGCGCACGCGGCCCGTCCAGGGTGGGTAGAGTTCCGCGGACGGGACAGCGTCTGGAGGCAGTGACGGCGACATGACCGTGGTGGCGACCGGCTCGATCGCGTTCGATTACATCCTCAGCTACGCGGGACGGTTTCGCGACCACATCCTGCTGGAAAAGACCCACATCCTCAACCTGAGCTTCCTCGTGGACCGGCTCGAGAAGCGGCGCGGCGGCGTTGCTGCCAACTACGCCTACAACCTGGCGCTGCTCGGCTACCCGTCGGCGATCCTCGCCACCGCGGGCCGCGACGCCGGCGACTACCACGACTGGCTCGCGGCGCGCGGCATCGACGTCCAGGGGCTGCGGCTCGTGGATGACGTCATGACCGCGACCGGGTTCACCACAACCGACAGCGAGGACAACCAGCTCACCGGGTACTACGGAGGCGCGATGCTGCGCGCCGATGCCCTCGGTCTCGACGACACGGTCGGCGATCCCGAGGTCGTGATCGTCGGCCCCAACGCCCCGGCCGCGATGGCCCGGCTCGTGCGTGAGTGCCGCGACCGCAACGTGCGCTGGGTGTACGACCCGTCGCACCAGCTGTCGAGCATGGACGTCGCGGACCTGAAGGACGGCATCAGTGGCGCCTGGATCCTCATCGGCAACGACTACGAGCTGGAGTTGATCCAGCAACGCACGGAGTCGGACCTGGCCGCGCTCGCGCAGGAGTGCGGCATCGTCGTCACGACCAAGGGCCGGCATGGTTCGCGGTTGACCACACGCAGCGTGGACATCGAGGCGCCGGCGGCCGCGGCGCACAAGGAGGTCGATCCCACGGGCGCGGGCGACGCGTATCGCGCGGGCCTGGTGGCCTCGCTGCTGCAGGGACTCGAGCTCGACGACGCGGCACTCGTCGCGTCCCTCGCCGCGGTGTACGTCGTGGAGCAGACGGGAACCGTCGAGCACGAGTACACGCGTGATGAGTTCGCGCAGCGGTTCGCGACGGCATTCGGCAAACCCTGCCCGCCGCAGCTGTTCAAGCCCGCAGGCCTGCACCTGGCGCGCGAGGCATGAGCACCATCGAGCGCGTCGGCGTCATCGGCGGCGGTGTGATGGGCTCCGGGATCGCCGAGGTGTGCGCGCGCGCAGGGCTCGACGTCGTGCTGTGCGAGCTCGACGAGGGCGCCGCGCAGAAGGCGCTTGCGCGCATCGAGCGCTCGTTCGGCCGCGGCGTGAAGGCCGGCAAGCTCACCGAGGAGGACGTGTCCGCCGCGACGGGACGCCTCCACCTCGTGACGTCGCTCGACGCGATGCGCGACCGGCAGCTCACGATCGAGGCGGTGACCGAGGACGAGCCGTTGAAGGTCGAGATCTTTCGCCGGCTCGATTTCGTGGTCGCGGACGCCGATGCGATCCTGGCGTCGAACACGTCGTCGATCCCGATCATGAAGCTGGCGATGGCGACCAAGCGTCCCGAGTCCGTCGTCGGCATGCACTTCTTCAACCCCGTGCCGGTGCTGCCGCTCGTCGAGCTCATCTCGTCACTGCTGAGCTCGGACTGGACGATCGAACGCTCCCAGGAGTTCGCGGAGAGCGCGCTGCACAAGACCGTGATCCGCTCCGGCGACCGTGCCGGCTTCATCGTCAATGCGCTGCTCATCCCCTATCTCCTGTCCGCGATCCGCATGAGCGAGTCGGGTTTCGCCACGCCGGAGGACATCGACCGCGGCATGGTGCTCGGGTGCGCGCATCCGCTGGGACCGCTGGCCCTGTCCGACCTCATCGGACTGGACACCGTGCAGGCCGTCGCGGAGTCGCTCTACGACGAGTTCAAGGAGCAGCTGTACGCGCCGCCGCCGCTTCTGCTGCGGATGGTCGACGCCGGCTTGCTCGGCCGCAAGAGCGGCCGCGGGTTCTTCACCTATCCGGGGTAGCCATCCTCGGCTGGACGGAGTTCGTCTGTCCACGAGGGCTTTGTCACAACAGGGTTTCGACGGTCGGAACCCGCAGCGACGGCTGCGAGGATCCCCATATGGCACGCGGGCTCGGACTCTCCATCGGTGTCCTCTTCTGCTGCGGCGTCCTCACGGCATGCGCACCGGGTGCCATCGGTGGGGATGGCTGCACTGCAGGCCGATTCGACTCATCCGATGTGGGCCCTGCGAGCACCCCGGACGAGGCGTTGAGTCAATTCCTGACGAGCCTGGATGCTGCGGGCCTGCCACAGGGAGGCTGGCAGCCGTTCTCGACGACGTCCAGTGCAGTCGTGTTCCGGAGCGGCTCATCCCAGGCGACGGCGGTACGCAACCCCGACGGATGGGGCGTGATCGCGTACACCACCTGCGCAACCTGAATCCGCGGCATGCGTCCGAGCTCGTAGCTGACGCGCCACACCGGTCTGCTGAGTGTCGGTGGCGTCACCAGATCGCGGCAGCGGCGGCGCCTCGGGCGTTCCCGGCCTGCTACTCTGTAGCAGAACGTTGTTGACTTTGTATTGGTACGAAAAGCGATGACGACCACGTATCCCGTCACGCCGCGGACCCGTGTTCGTCGCCACAGCGAGCGCGGCAGCTACGACCGCGAACTGGTCCACTCGATTCTCGACGGGGGGATGATCGCCCACGTCGGCGTCGGCACCGACCGCGGTCCGCGAGTGATTCCGATGATGTACGCGCGTGACGGCGACACCCTGTACCTGCATGGCGCCCCGGCGAACCAGGTGCTCAACCGCGCCGCGTCGGGGGTCGACGTCTGCGTCGAGGTCACGCTGCTCGACGGGCTGGTCCTCGCGCGTTCGGCGTTCAACCACTCCATGAACTATCGCAGCGTCGTCGTGTACGGGCAGGCAACGCCGGTCACCGATGACACCGAGAAGCTCCGAGCACTCGACGTCCTGGTGCGGCGCATCACGCCCGACCGGGCGGACATCGTGCGCGCGCCGAACGCCGCGGAGCTGGCCGGCACACGGCTGCTCGCGCTGCCCCTCAGCGAGGTGTCGGCGAAGGTGCGCAGCGGCCCGCCGAAGGACGATCCCGCCGACATGGACTGGCCGGTGTGGACCGGCGTGATCCCGCTGATCGTGGTTCAGGGCGAACCGCAGCCGGCGGAGTAACCCTCAGCCCGCGACTGCGACCCGTGAACGACCGGCCGCGCCGTCCGCGGCCTTCTGCAACGCGGCGACACGATCGACGCGCTCCCACGGCACGTCGATGTCGGTGCGCCCGAAGTGTCCGTACGCAGCGGTCGGGCGGTAGATCGGGCGGCGCAGCTCGAGGTCGCGGATGATGGCTCCGGGCCGCAGATCGAACACGGCGTCGATCGCCGCCAGGATGCGGTCGTCCGCCACTTCCTCCGTCCCGAACGTCTCCACGGCCACCGCGAGCGGACGCGCGATGCCGATGGCGTAGCAGAGCTGCACCTCGCACCGGGTGGCGAGCCCCGCGGCGACGATGTTCTTCGCCACCCAGCGCGCCGCGTATGCACCGGAGCGGTCGACCTTTGTCGGGTCCTTGCCGCTGAACGCGCCACCGCCATGGCGAACGACGCCGCCGTAGGTGTCGACGATGATCTTGCGGCCGGTCAGGCCGGCGTCCCCCACGGGACCGCCGATGACGAACCGGCCCGTCGGATTCACGTAGTACCGCGTGCGGTCGTCGAGCAGCGATGCCGGCACCACCTCGCGGATGACGCGGCTGATGATGTCCTCGCGGAGCCGCTCCTCGGTCACCTCGGGGTCGTGCTGCGCGGAGACCACGACGGCATCGAGCCGCTTGGGCTTGCCGTATGAGTACTCGACGGTCACCTGCGCCTTGCCGTCGGGGCGCAGGTAGGGCAGCTCGCCCGACTTGCGGACCGTGGCAAGACGACGGGTCAGGCCGTGCGCGAGCGCCGCCGTCGCCGGCATGAGCTCGTCGGTCTCATCGCACGCGAAGCCGAACATCATGCCCTGGTCGCCGGCGCCGATCCGCTCGATGGGGTCGTCGCCGCCCACGCCCTCGCGCGCCTCGAGCGCCAGGTCCACGCCCTGGGCGATGTCGGGGCTCTGCTTGTTGAGCGCGACCAGCACCGCGGCGGAATCGGCGTCGAAGCAGTACTCGGGCTTGGTGTAGCCGATGTCGCGGACGACCGAGCGCACCAGCGAGCTCATGTCGACGACCGCGGTCGAGGTGATCTCCCCGGTGAGCAGCACCAGCCCGGTTCCGACCGTCGTCTCGCAGGCCACTCGCGAGTGATCGTCCTGCTGGAGCATCGCGTCGAGGACCGCGTCCGAGATCTGGTCGCAGATCTTGTCGGGGTGGCCTTCGGTGACGCTTTCGCTGGTCACGTAGTGGCGCGGCGACGTCATGAAGGTGTTGCTCATCCGATCGGGTCTCCTGTGTTTCGGCCAGGGCTCGGGGCATTGTCCGGTATTGAGCGGGTTGGGACGCCCGCAGCCGGCCGTGTCGGCCTAATCATGAACGAGGTTCCACGGCCTTCACGCTGATGGCAGCAGTCGAGGCTGCTGATTACCGGGATCCGTCGAGCTCCCAGGAGGCCTCGACCGCGGCCTCGATCGTCACCTCGTCGGGGCGGATGTCCATCGGCTCCTCCGGTGGACCGGCCGAACCGCGCGCGCTCACTCCTGCAAGCGCATAGCCCCGCGTGGGCTGCGACCTGTCGTTCCGCACCCCGGCTCGGCGATCCACGAGACGCCGCCGAGCCGGAGTCCGAGCGCGTCCGCGTACGCCGTGGCGCGGCGATACGCATCGCGCGCAGCGAGCCGGCGCGCAGTGCTGTACGCGTCGTTCGACTGGTCAACGCGCCAAAACGGCCCCTGCAACGACGAGGCTCCGGCGCCCGGCAGCTCGGAGATCAGGCGGCCCAGCGCGGTGAGGTCTTTCACATCGAGCGACGTGGTGCGCGTGGCAATCCACCCGGTCGTCGTCGACTCTCCCTTCTTCCATCTCGTCTTGGGGCGAACGACAACACTCGACGTGATGCGGCGGTCGAAGGCCGCGGCGAACTTCTCGACGACGGCGTCGATGCGACTCGCCGACTCCGACGCACGACGAAACGCGTCCTGCTGGGTGGTCCCCTCGCCTTCGATGGCGACGTTGATGAGCGCGCGATCGGGCAGCGTGCGAACCTCTGCCTCCCCTCGCACCATCACCTCTGCGGGCATCTGCTCCAGCCTCCCTGCGCGAACGCGCAACACGGAGCGAGAGGGATTCGAACCCTCGAGACGAGTTGACCCCGTCTACCGCATTTCCAGTGCGGCGCCCTCGACCAACTAGGCGATCGCTCCGCAGAGATTCTATGTACGACCGCGTGCGGGGTTGCAAAGGGGAGATGGGAAACGCTCCCTATACTCGAGCGCAGGAGAGGTGTCCGAGTGGTTGAAGGTGCCGCTCTCGAAAAGCGGTGTGGTGAAAGCCACCGTGGGTTCGAATCCCACCCTCTCCGCCACCCGGTCGGCGCTCGGCGTCCTGCGACCGTGGCCCACAACCCGTTAGCCTGATGGTCACTAGTCTTGCTATCAGTTAACAGGACATCACTCCTAGTATGAGTTGCGCCATACCCCCCACGAGATCGACGACGCCCTTCCGCAGACGGGCGCCGGCGGCCCTGCTCGCCTTCGCGCTGGTGTGTGCGTCGGTGCTCGCCATCGCCGGCTGCGCCGGGATCGTCCGGGCTGCGCCCGGGTCAGCGCCGAACGGCTTCAGCGTCGTCGGCAACACCATCGAGGACCCGGGCGGGCATCGGTGGTACGCGCGCGGCGTCGACCGCCCGTCGCTGGAGTGGTTCTGCCGCGGCCTGACCGTCACCGGCAACGGCACGCCGATTCCGGCGAGCGACTTCACGACGATGGCGACGACGTGGCACGCCAACACGGTGCGGCTCGCGCTCAACCAGGACTTCTGGCTCTCCGCCGCGGGCGCCACGGTCGCGTCGAGCGAGCACTGCCCGGACTACATGAGCACGGTGCATACCGCGGTCACACAGGCGGAGGCGGCTG
>JAFALX010000128.1 GCA_019234035.1 Candidatus Dormiibacterota bacterium
ACGGGATCTGAATGCCAAGGCTGTGCAGGCCCAGGTTGAAGAGCAGGTACGACAGCAGCACGGCCACGGCCTGGCAGAGCACGATCGGGATGAGGGCACGCCAGTCGAAGAGCGCAATCACGGCGGGGCGCACTGCGCGCAGCTGACGGTCGAAGCGCCGCAGCATGCGGATCCGTTCGACGCGCGCAAGCGCCCACTCGTACGCCGGCTTCCACGCGATGACCGTGAAGACGCCGACGTGGGCCGCGGTCATGGCCACGAGCAACAGCGCGATGTCCGGCTTGGCGAATACGCGCGGCAGGATGCCGAGTCCCAGCAGCAGCGTGAACGTCAGCTCCTGGAACGCGATGGAACCGGTGAGGTTGCGAGCCCCCCTGCCCTTCCACAGCTTTCGCACCATGGCCACGCGGGACAGATCGCCGAGTGGGAGCGACACCATCACCTGGCCCGCGAGCTCCACGGCAAGCGTGTGTCGCAAGGTGAGGCGCACGGCGAGGCGGCGCAGCGCCACCCACCACGCGAGCCCTCGCAGCAGGTATGACGTGACGGCCACCGGCATCATGACGAGCGCAATTCGCCAGTCCATTCGCCCGAAGGCCGCGGCGAGCTTTGCAGGATTCACGACCAGGACCAGGGACACAATCCCGGCGACGGCGACCGTCTCCGGGAGGTGGCGGCGCACCCAGGAGAGCGCGGGGCGCAGCCGTTGATGCCGCCAGAGACGAGAAAACGCCCGCCGCCCCGCCGCGGCGAGCGTCTCGACCAGCTTGTTGATCAACGGGGTTTAGAGGGGCGGCTCCTGGTAGTAGCCCCCGCCCCACGGTGCGCCCGGCGTGCCCCGCTCCGGCCCTGACCACGACGACCAGAAGATGAGCGAGAACACGATGCCGAGCGCTCCGGCCACCATCAGGATGTACCCGATCGCGTTGAGGTCGATGCCGCTGCCGACCGCCGTGTGAAAGGCGAAGGCCAGCACCGCTCCAACGGCGATCAGCAAGGTTCCAACGCCAAGGCCCATGGTGATCCTCCGCTATCCCCGACACGCCGCGAATATTTATAGCGCCACTATCATCTTAGAATATAACTAGGATGTAGGGCATGGATCCACGTGGGCTCGCGAAGTTATAGGGGTTGTGGGAGAGCGGCGGCAGTCGCGCCGCCGGGGCTTCGTGGAGCCCAAGGACGGGATTGAACCGTCGACCTACGCCTTACCAAGGCGTTGCTCTACCACTGAGCTACTTGGGCGTCGTCACGATCGTAGCCGACGGCCGCGGCACCGCGGCCATGCGTTCAGCCCTGTGCTGCGGCGTCGCCGGCCTCGGCTGATGGCGCCTGTTCGGGACTCGCGTCCGAGTCCTCGGGACCATCGTCGTGCTTCTGCGGCCCCAGCTCATGCATCGGGTTCACCGCAGCCTCAACTGCTTCCACGGCCTCGGTGACCCAGCCATAGCCAGCGGATTCCTCGGCCGCCACCTCGGCAGCCTGCAGATGCTCGCGGATGCGCTCACCAAGCCCGTGCTTCGGCTTCTCGTCGGGTGTCGGTTCCTCGTCGGTCATCGCCCTATGATGGCGCGCCACGGCTGTCGCCGCCTCACGCCGGCACCCAGTTCACGGTGATGCCGAACGTGGTCACCGCAAGCGTCGAGCGCGACCTGCACGTGTATGTGCTCACCTGCTCGGGCTGCGGATCCGACTTCTGCAGGACGCTGCCGTCCTTGCTGATCGTCTGTGTGGCGTTGCCGGAGTCGGTGACGTCCAGCGTCGCCTGATCGCCCGACGTGCGCAGCCTCCCCGCGAACTGACCGGCGTTCACGATCGTGTAAGCGCCGCCATCGCTGCCGGTACCCTTCTCGGGGTCGGAGCCGTCGTACACAAGCGTGACCGTGCCATCCGGGCGGATGACCGCCTGCTGACCTGCTCCTCCGCTCAGTGGAATGTGCAGCGAGCCGTCGGCCGACTGCACCGTGCCGCTGACGCCCACGCTCTTCCAGGAGCCGACGAGGCACGGGTCGAGGCCGGCGATCACCGTCGGCGTGGGCTTGTCCGTCGACGACCCGCACGCCGCGAGGACAATGGCCGCAAGCGGCAGGAGGAGAAGGCGCCGGCGGCGGGGTGCCGCCAACGCGGATGAGCGGGTCGTCACGTGAGCCACGGTAGCGACGCGTGACGCTACTGCGTCCGCCCGGTGTGCCGGCCGCCGTTCGCGGCCAGACAAGAACCGGCCGGGGCGCGCGACGCGGTCGCGGCTCCGGCCGGCCTGAACTGGACGGGCTGTGTTACCGGGACTGGCGGTCGCGCCGGACCCGTGAGCTCACGGCCGCGGCGACGCCGCCGCCGACGAGCAGGAACCCGAGGATGCCGATGCCGACACCGGTCGACGGAGTGCCGACGTTGCCGTTTCCGGTGCTGGCCGCCAGGGTGCCGCTCGAGCTGCCCGCGGTGGAGCCACCGTTGTTGCCACCACCGTTGTTGTTGCCGCCGCCGTTGTTGTTGCCGCC
>JAFALX010000388.1 GCA_019234035.1 Candidatus Dormiibacterota bacterium
ACCGCGGGGTTCTGCTCTTTGAGGTACCGGCCCGTTCCGGTGATCGTCCCGCCCGTGCCCACGCTCGCGACAAACGACGTGATGCGCCCATCGGTCTGCCGCCAGATCTCAGGCCCGGTGCTCCGGTAGTGCGCCTCCGGGTTGCGCTGGTTGAAGTACTGATTCGGCTGGAACGCCCCGGGGATCTCGCGGGTGAGCCGATCGGCGACGCTGTAGTAGGACATCGGTGACGACCGATCGACGTTGGTCGGGCACACGACGACCTCGGCGCCGTATGCGCGCAGGAGGGTGATCTTCTCGGGTGCGACCTTGTCGGGCGCGACGAACACCGTCTTGTAGCCGCGGATTGCGGCGATCATCGCCAGCCCATGGCCCGTGTTGCCGGAGGTCGGCTCGACAATCGTCCCGCCCGGCCGCAGCAGGCCACGGCGCTCGGCGTCCTCGACCATCGCCAGCCCGATGCGGTCCTTGACGCTGCCTCCGGGGTTCAGCTGCTCGAGCTTCGCCAGCACCGTCGCCTGCAGGTCCTGCGTCATTTTGGGAAGGCGCACGAGCGGCGTGTTGCCGACGAGGTCGAGGATGCTCTCGACGCAGTCCACGAGCGGATTCTAGTCGCGGCCTACTCAGCGCCCGAGCAAGACTTTCGGAAGAACCAACGTTTCATACTGCGCGTTCTATGGCCCCGTCCACGGAAGGGGGTTCCAACGGTCATGGCCGGTCCTGGCGTACGCCGGGTGGCGCTGTGCGCGCTGCTGTTGGCGGCCGCCGAAAGGTCATTGCCACCGCCGATGAGAAGGCGCGCTACGTGACGGCGGCCGAACGCCCCGCGCTCCAGGCCATCCTGGAGCGCGGCGGCGCGCTGCCGGCGGGACCGGCGCTGCTCGTGCTTGACGACGTGCTTGCGACGCTCGAGCGCCTCCACGCGGCCGGCATCACGCATGGTCATATCCGGCCCGCGATCGTCGTCGTCGGCAGCGAGGGTCGCTCTCGCCTCGAGGATGGCATCCCGCCACCGGCCCCCGGGAGCGCGGCGAGCGGGCTGCTGGGCTATGTCGCTCCGGAGGTGCGCGGCGGACGGCCCGCGACGCCGCCCTCGGATGTCTACAGCGCGACGGCCGTCTTTCTCGAGTCGCTGACGAACCTCCCGCCACTCGGCGGGGTCGAGCAGGCGCGGCGTGACGTCTCGGTGCCGGTCTTCGCGCGCGGGCTGCTGGAGGAGGGACTGCACCCGGACCCACGCCGCCGGCCGCAGAGCGCGGCGCGGCTGCGGGCCGACATCGCCGTCGCGGGCAACGCCTTCCTGGAGGACGACTGGCGCAGCCGCGGCCGCTCCTGGCTCACCGCGGCGTCGCAGGCGATCGAGTCGGGCACCGACCTTGCCGGGGCGGTGCACAGCCCGTGGGCCGGACCACGGCGCCCGGAACGCGACCTGCCGGCGGCGTCGGACGCGAGGCCGCCGAAGCCCCTGATCGGGGCGCGCACTGCCGCCGCCGGCGCCGCCGCGGCCGCTGCTTTCGCTGCCGCGAAGCCCGACCGGCTGGAACGGAGGCCGCGCGCAGCGCTGACGTCCGCTCACGCGGACCGATCGCCGGCTCGCGTTGACGCGGCGCCTGCGCGAGTCGAGGCAACGCCCGTGCGCACCGAGGCGACGGCGGCCCGGACACCGGTCACCGCGCCGCGCGGGACGCTGCGCGACACCTTCTCGACGCGCACGGCCGCGGTGGCTGCAGCGGACGCGCCCGCGGACGAGCTCGCGTCGCCACAGACCGACGGCGCCGACCGCCGCCGCAGTCAGCGCGTCTATGCCGGGATCGCGCTCGGCGGCGCTGGAGTGCTGGCGCTCGGGCTTGTCGCGGCGCTGGTGCTGCACGGGACCCCGGCGACACTGCCGCCGGCCCCCAGCGCTCCCGCCGTCACCACCCCGAGCCCGTCCCCGACTCCGAGCGCGCCGGTGTTCGGGTTCTCGCAGCAGTTCAACACGCCGCCGCCGACGGCGACGCCGTCGCCCAGCCCGACACCCACTCCGTCGGCGGGCCGACCGTGCTCCCGGGAACCGGGGCCCCGCCCAGCGCCGCGCCGCCCACCGAGCCCCCGCCGAGTCCGTCTCCCACCGTGGGGTGCTTCCTGATCTTCGGCAACTGCGGCGGGTAGCTCTAGACCAAATACGACTCGTGGATGTAGTCGTGCATCATCCGCGTCGCGCAGAATCCAGGGCCGACAGTGCGCAGCGAGTGCCTGATCATGCGCAGCCAGCCCACGGGGATGCCGCGTTCGTCGCGTTCGTAGAAGAGCGGCACCACGACGTTCTGCATGAGGTCGTACATCGCCGCCGCGTCGCGTGAGTCCTGCACGCCGTGGTCGAGCCCGATGTCGCCGGAGAGCGCCCAGCCGTTGCCTCCGTCGTACGCCTCCGCCCACCAGCCGTCGAGCACCGAGAGGTTGAGCGCCCCGTTCATCGCGGCCTTCATCCCACTGGTTCCGCTCGCCTCCAGCGGCGGCCGCGGCAGGTTGAGCCACACGTCGCAGCCGCTGACCATCCACGATGCCGTGCCGAGGCCGTAGTTGTCGAGGAACGTCACGCGCTCTGCAACGTGTGCCATCGATTTCAGCGAGAACAGCGACTGCGGTGAGCGTTTGCCCTCCTCGTCCTGGGGGTGCGCCTTGCCGGCGAGCACCACCTGGACCGGACGCGCCGGGTCGGCGAGCAGGTCGGCGACGCGCTGCGGGTCCAGCGTCAGCAGCGCGATGCGCTTGTAGCTGGCGAGACGCCGCGCGAAGCCGATCGTCAGCGCCCCCGGCTCGAAGCCGCGCTCCGCGGCCTCGACGTACCAGCGCTGCTCGCCGCGCGCGAGACGGCTCGCCACCGAGCGGTCGCGCACGAAGGCGACGAACTCCTCGCGCATCGCGGTCCGAGCAGCCCACAGGTCCTCGTCACTGATGGCGTCGACGCCCGTCCACGTCTCGGGATCGTCGGCGTGTTCCACCCAGTGCTCGCCGAGCGCGCGATCGAGCAGGTCGCGCATCCGCGGCGCCATCCAGGTCGGCACGTGCACGCCGTTGGTCACGTACCCGATCGGCACCGCGTCGGCGGGACGTTCGGGGAACAGCGGCCGCCACATCTGCCGGGCCGTGGCGCCGTGACGGCGGCTC
>JAFALX010000335.1 GCA_019234035.1 Candidatus Dormiibacterota bacterium
CCGCAGCCGCGGCCGGCACCACTTCGGCCCGCTCGAGGCGCGCCTCGGCGACCCCTTCGGCCTGTTCCCGCAGCGTGTCATCGCCGGCGAGCAGTCCGAGGTGCTCGTGTACCCGGCGGTGTTCCCCGTGCCCGGCGTGGTGCCGCAGTGGACCGGCAGCAGCCTGTCCGACGTGCGCCGCGGCCGCCCCGTCGACGTCCCGCCGGACGTCTCGACCATCCGCGACTACCAGCCCGCAGACGGGCTCTCACGCATTCACTGGCGCACGACGGCGAAGACGGGCCAGCTGATGAGCCGCGTGTTCGACACCGGTCAGAACGCCGACATCATGGTCATCCTCGACATGCAGCGCGGCATCCACGCCGGCGAGGGCGCGGAGTCGTCGCTGGAGTACGCGGTGTCGCTGGCCGCGTCCATCTGCCACGCGGGCCTGCGGCGCGCGCAGGCGGTGGGCATCGTGACCAACGACCGTCTCGGCAGCGCCATCGGGGCGGGCCGCGGCGAGACCCAGCGGCTGCGCATCCTCGAGTACCTGGCGACGGCGACCGACAACGGATACACCGCGCTGGCCGACACCGTGCAGCGCCACGGCGAGGGCTGGCGCGGACGCGGCGCCGTGATCGTCATCACCTCGAACCGCAACTCCGCGTGGGTGGAGGCGCTGGTCGACGTGTCCACGCCCGGGCAGCGCCACCTGTGCGTGTTCGTCGAGCCCACGAGCTTCGGCGCCAAGGGCTCGGCGCTGCGGGTGCCGGCCGCATGGAGGCTGGCGCTGGACTGGTGGATCGTGCGGCGCGGCGACGTGCTCGGCGGCGGGACCGCCATCTCCGCCGCCGGCTAGGAGAACGAATGCTGTCCGCAGTTCCGCGGATCTCCCCCCGCTACCAGGTGCCGAGCCTGGCGGTGCTCACCGTGGCCGCGCTGCTGCTCATGGTGGTGGTGAGCTGGGCGCTGCTGGCGGCCGGCTGGGTGGTGCAGGGCGGCGGCGGCGCCGTCGTGGTGGCACTGGCCGCGACCGCGGAGGCGGCGCTGCTCGCGCAGGCTCGCGTCGCGCGGATCGTCACGGTGGTGCTGGCGCCGCTGCTGGCGCTGGCCGCGATCGTCCCCACCACGCTCGGCGCCATGCCGTTCGACGGCGACGCGTCGGTCGCGCACACCGCGGCACGCTACGCCGGCGCGCTCACCGGCGGCTTGAACTCCGGCTCCGACTGGGCGTTCACGGTCGGGCTGTGCGCGATCCTGTGGCTCACGGGGTACTGGCTCGGCTGGATGGCGCTGCGCGAGCGCCAGGGTGTGCTCGCCGTGCTCCCGCTCTACGCGATTCTGGCCACGAATGTCCTGAACGCGCGCAATCCGAACGCGGTCGCGCTGCCCGAGGCGATCGCGGTCGCACTGTCACTTGTAGTCATTGCCGGCACGAACTGGGAGGCGATCCAGGCTCGCTGGGCAGGCGGAGCGGTGCTCTCGCTGCCCGGGACGCGCACGCGGTTCGCCGCCACGGTCGCGGTCGCGGTGGCGGTGCTCACGGCCGCGGCGGTGCTCATCCCGGCGGCGACCAGCACCGACATCTCCGCGCGCCTGTTCCCTGGCGCGCAGCCGGGCACGCACGGGACCGGTGGGTCCGGCGCCGCGACCATCGAGTTCAGCACGGGCACGGTCCCCGGCGGTGCGCTGGCGAGCCACCCGCAGCAGGTGCTGACGTATTCCGTCGACACCTCGCAACCCGTCTATCTCAGCGTCGTCAACGACACGCAGTTCGTCGCCGGCAACTGGTACCCGGCCGAGGGCGGCGACGTGCCGGTGGCGGGGGTCTCGTTCGGCGGCGTTTCGGTCGGCTCGGGGACGCTGCCCCGCGATCTCACTGCCGCAGACGGCGCCGGTGTTGCCGCCGCGGCGACGGTGCACGCGACGCTGACGGTGCAGCCGGGCGCGACCGGGAGCACGAGCTACGAGGTGTTCGCGGGCGAGCCCACCGCGGTCGATCACCCCGGGACGGCGTTCGGCATGATCGCCAACCAGCGCCGCGGCCAGCTGCTCACCGTCGACAACGTGCAGCTCGCGGGCAGCGGCACGCAGCTCAAGACGACGGCGCTCATCTCCACTGCGACGGCCGATCAGCTGCGCGCGGCGGGCAGCTCGTATCCCCAGTTCGTGAAGGCGTACACCGGCCTGCAGCAGGACAGCACGGAGCCGGTCAAGACCATCGCGGCGCTGGCCGAGCAGTGGACCGCTGGCACGACCAACGCCTACGACGCCGCGACGGCGATCGAGACCCGTCTGCGCGATCCGCAGTCATTCCAGTACACGCTGACGCCACCGGCCTCGCCGCAGGGCATGTGGCCCGTCGTGTACTTCCTCACGCAGAGCCACCGCGGCTACTGCCAGTACTTCGCGTCGGCGATGGGGGCGATGCTGCGCTCGCTCGGCATCCCGGCGCGGCTGGTGAGCGGCTATGGACCTGGCACGGCGTCGCCCAACGCCAGGCCGGGGACGAAGGAGAACATCGTCACCACCAGCGACGCGCACACCTGGGTCGAGGCGTACTTCCCCGGCTACGGCTGGATCCCGTTCGAGCCGACGCCGCCGTCCGCGCAGGGTGCGTACACGCCGTTTCTCCGCGGCAGCGCCGCGGTGAACGGCGCGCCGGTTCCGGGCGCGTCGGAGACGCCGGGGCCGGCGTCCTCCAAGCCCGGGTTCCAGGATCCGGAGCCGTCCGGCGCGAGCGCCGGCAGCGCCGGGCAGGGCCTCCCTGGGGCCGCCGTGTTCGGCCTCGTCGTCGCGGGGCTTGCCGTGCTCAGCCTGCTCTACGCGCTGTTCATGCTCCTGCCGCGCTCGCCGCGTGGCGCCTGGCGACGGCTCGAGTGGCTCGGTGCCATGCGCGGGCTGCGACGGCGATCCGGGGAGACACACCTGCAGTACGCCGAGCGCATCGCGACGGCGACACCGCGAGCCGCGGCCCCCGTGCGCGAATTTGCCGTCCTCATGGGCAGGCTCGAGTTCTCGAGTGACGGCATCGACCGCGGCTTGCGCGCACGCACGCTCGTGCTATGGCGGCAGATCGCGCCGGCGCTTCCGCCTCGAGCGCTGCATCGGCGTCGTGCGCGGGCCCAGTAGCAACACGTTGTAAGCAGAGCGGGACTCGAATGTACGCCCACGGTCCGTCGTTGTATGGCAATTTGTCATACAATATTGAGCAATGTCGAGCTCGTCTTCGCGCAATCGGCCCTCAAACACGGCATCACAGCAGCGCAGATCGTGTTCGTGGTTGCTCATTGCGGTCGGGTCTTCGACGAGCCT
>JAFALX010000354.1 GCA_019234035.1 Candidatus Dormiibacterota bacterium
GGTGAACCCGCGCGTGTCACGGTCGTCCGCGCTGGCGTCAAAGGCCACCGGCTACCCGATCGCACGTGCGGCCGCGAAGATCGCGATCGGCCTGCGCCTCGACGAGATCGCCAATGCGGTGACGGGCAAGACCTGCGCCGCCTTCGAGCCGGCGCTCGACTACTGCGTCGTGAAGATCCCGCGCTGGCCGTTCGACAAGTTCCCCGAAGCCGACCGCCGGCTGGGCACGCAGATGAAGTCCACCGGCGAGGTGATGGCCATCGAGCGCTCCTTCGAGGCGGCGTTCAGCAAGGCGCTGCGCTCCATCGAGCAGGCGGTGCCCGACCCCGCGGAGCTGCACGAACCCGTGCTGGTGGACGTCGCCAACGACCGCCGCGCCTTCGCGGTGCTCGAGGCGCTGCGCGGGGGCGCGGACCCCGCGGTGCTCGCGCGGCGCAGCGGCATCGGCGAATGGTTCGTACGCCGCCTGGCCACGCTGGTCGCGCGCGAGGAGCGCCTGCGCTGGGATCAGCTCGATCTGCAGAAGGACGCGACTACGGCGGCCGCGGCAGTCGCCGCTGCGAAGCGCGCCGGCGTCGGCGACGGACGCATCGCGGCGCTCGCCGGTGTGCCGGTCGAGCGAGTGCGCGCGCTTCGCGAGCAGTTCGGCATCACGCCCGTCTACAAGTGCGTCGACACGTGTGCGGCGGAGTTCGAGGCACGCACGCCGTACTACTACTCCACGTACGAATCCGAGGACGAGGGCGCCGCCGCCGGCGGCGCCGAGGGCGCGGTGGTGGTCGTGGGCAGCGGGCCCATCCGCATCGGTCAGGGCATCGAATTCGACTACTGCAGCGTGGAGGCGGCGGAGTCGCTGCGCGCCGCCGGCGTCGCGTCGGTGATGGTGAACAGCAACCCCGAGACGGTCAGCACCGACTTCGATTGCAGCACTCGTCTGTATTTCGAACCGCTGGACGAGGAGGCGGTGATGGCGGTGGTCGACGAGGAGCGCGCCCGCGGAGCGGTCGTGCAGTTCGGCGGCCAGACGGCGATCAACCTCGCGGAACCGCTGCACCACCGCGGCTGCGCGATCCTGGGCAGCTCGGTCGACACCATCGACATGGCCGAGGACCGCCGCGCCTTCGAATCGCTGATGCGCACCCTCGAGGTGCCGCAGCCGCCCGGGTCCGCGACGACCGACCCGGCCGAGGCGCTGCAGATCGCCGAGCGCATCGGATTCCCGGTGCTGGTGCGGCCGTCGTACGTGCTCGGCGGGCGCGCGATGGAGATCGTGCACAGCCGCGAGGGCATGCAGCGCTACCTCGACGCGGCGATGGCAGCGCTGCCGCTCGCGTCCGGCGGCAAGCGCGGCACCGTGCTCGTCGACCGCTATCTGTTCGGCACCGAGGTCGACGTCGACGCGATCGCCGACGGCGACACCGTGGTCATCCCCGGTCTGATAGAGCACGTGGAGCGCGCCGGCGTGCACAGCGGCGACTCGATGGCCGCGTATCCCGCGCCGCAGCTGACACGCGAGGTCGTCGACCGCATCGTCGCCGACACCGTGCGCATCGCGCGCGCGCTCAACGTGCGCGGGCTCTGCAACATCCAGTTCGTCGTGTACCGCGGGCTGCCGCACGTGATCGAGGTGAACCCGCGCGCCTCGCGCACCGTGCCATTCCTGAGCAAGGTGACGGGCGTGCCCATGGTGGAGCTGGCCACCCGCGTGCTGCGCGGCGAGACGCTGGCGTCCGCGGGATGGGAGACGGGGCTCGTCGCATCGCGCCCGCTGGTCGCCGTGAAGGCGCCGGTGTTCTCGACGGTGAAGCTGAGCGACGTCGACACCGCGCTGGGCCCGGAGATGAAGTCGACCGGCGAGGTGATGGGCATCGACACCGACCTCGGCGCCGCGCTGGAGAAGGCGTTTGTCGCTGCGCTCGGCGCGATCCCGAAGGACGGCGGAGCGCTGTGCAGCATTGCGGACAGCGACAAGGCGGAAGCGCTGCCCATCCTGGCGCAGCTCTCCGCGCTCGGGTTCACCATCTACGCCACCGCGGGCACGGCCGGGGCACTCGAGGCGGCGGGCATCTCTGCGGTGCCGGTCGCCAAGATCGGCCGCAGCCGCCCGGATGTGATCGACGTCATCGAGGACGGCCGCGTGTCGCTCGTCGTGAACACGGTGTCCAACTTCGACACCGACGAGCTGGAGTGGACGTCGCAGGGCCACACCCTGCGCGCCGCCGGACGCACCGTGAAGGACGGCTACCGTATCCGCCTCGCCGCCGAGCAACGGCGCATCCCGTGCTGCACGTCGCTCGACACTGCAGCGGCGCTCGTCGACGCGATGACGCGGCTTCGCTCGGGGTTCGCGCTGCGCGTCGCCCAGGTGCGCGAGTACCGCGAGGGGAGAGTGCCCGCACCGCATGACCACTGACCTGTCGCGCACGCGGCTGGAGCGAGGCGAGGTCGTCCGGGTCGATCGCTTCGGCGCGCTCGTCGAGCTCACTGCGATGCTGCCATACCTGGCAGCAACAGCCGAGCCCGGGCAGTTCGCACAGCTGCGCTGCGGCCCCGGCGTGGTGCCCCTGCTGCGGCGGCCGTTCAGTGTCGCGTGGGTCGACGGCGCGCTGTGCACGTTCGTGTTCGAGGAGGTCGGCGCGGGCACGCGTGTGCTCGGCCGGTTGCGACCCGGCGACGAGCTCGAGGTGCTCGGCCCGCTCGGTCACGGCTTCACCGTGGACGCCGTCGAGGATGGCTGCGTGATCGTGTCCGGCGGTGTCGGGTGCGCGCCGTTTCCGCTGCTGATCGGGCGCCTGCTGGATCGCGGTGTTCGCGACATCGTCGTGCTCAGCGGCGGCTCGACTGCCGAGCGCCTGTTCCCGGCGGCGAGGTTCCGCCGCGGCGCTGCGATCGAGGTTCGCGAGGCGACCGACGACGGCAGCCGTGGCACGCGTGGTCTCGTGACCGAGCTGCTGCGCGAGGTGCAACCGGGTGAGCGTGGGGCGATCTACGCGTGCGGCCCGAACCGGATGCTGGCTGCGGTGGCCGGCGCCGTCGCGCGCGCCGGCATCACCGGCCGCGTCGCCGAGGCATCGCTGGAGGCGCCCATGGGATGCGGGTTCGG
>JAFALX010000201.1 GCA_019234035.1 Candidatus Dormiibacterota bacterium
GACGTGACTGCGACGTCGCGATCACCGTTGATCCAGCGGCGTTTCCCCCGCCGGACGAACCGGAGCGCGAGCCCGAGCCCGACCCCGTGCTGGCACCCGTCGTCGACGACGACACCTCCACCAGCGACTCACGGCTCAACCCGAACTTCACCTTCACGACGTTCGTCGTCGGCAACGCGAGCCGCTTCGCGCACGCAGCGTGCCGCGCCGTCGCGGACTCGCCGGGCAAGGCGTACAACCCGCTCTTTCTGTACGGCGGTGTCGGTCTGGGCAAGACCCATCTCATGCACGCGATCGGCCACATGGTCCGCGAGCAGCACCGCCAGGCGCGGGTCGCGTACATCACGTCCGAGAAGTTCATGAACGAGATGATCACGTCGATCCAGGAGAACCGCACCGGCGACTTCCGAGTGCGCTACCGCTCCGTGGACGTCCTGCTCATCGACGACATTCAGTTCTTCGCGGGCAAGGACCGCACGCAGGAAGAGTTCTTTCATACCTTCAATGCGCTCCACGAGATCCAGAAGCAGATCGTGGTCAGCAGCGACCGTCCGCCCAAGGACATCCCCACGCTCGAGGACCGGCTGCGCAGCCGCTTCGAGGGCGGCCTCATGGCCGACATCCAGCCGCCGGACTTCGAGACGCGCCTCGCCATCCTCAACCGCAAGCTCGGCCCGTACAGCCGGCTCGTCCCGGACGAGGTCTGCGCGTTCATCGCCCACCGCATCCAGCGCAACATCCGCGAGCTCGAGGGCGCGCTGATCCGCGTGCTTGCCCATGCGTCCATCAACGGGCAGCCCGTCACGCTCGATGTCGCGCAACAGATCCTCCGCGACATCATCCCGGTTGATGACAGCGCGCCACTCAGCATCGGCACCATCCAGGGTGCCGTCGCCGACCACTACACCATCTCCGTGGAGGAGATGAAGGGCAAGCGACGCGACAAGCACATCGTCTTTCCTCGCCAGGTCGCCATGTACATCATCCGCGAGGAGACCGACTCGTCGCTGCCGGTCATCGGCGCTGCATTTGGTGGACGTGACCACACCACCGCCCTGCACGCGATCGAGAAGATCACCGAGCTCGTGCGCGAGGACCAGCGTCTCCAGGGCGACCTGCGTCAGATCCGGCAGCGCCTGCACAGCCGTTGACAGACCTGTCGACATCTCCTGCATCACATGTGGATGCGTGGGAGGCGAGGTCCAGACCGGGGACACCCTGTGGACGATCGCGTCACTTGCGCACAGGATCGCCGCCCACGTATGCCGCCCCGGAAACTCGAATCCCGCCTTTTCCACCGTATCCAAGCCACTACTGATGCATGCGACTTCTTTAAACTTCAGCCCGTATTAGGAGATCGCTGGTGACAACCGTTTCCGTCGAGAGGAGTGCCCGCACCATGAAGGCAACCGTGTCGTCGTCTGCTCTGAGTGCCGCGCTGGGGCTGGTCACGCGTGCGGTGTCGCCGCGCTCCACACTTCCGGTGCTGGCCAACGTCCTGCTCGAGACCACGGAAACCGGCCTGCGCGTCACCGCGACCAACCTCGACCTGACGATTGCCGCCACCGTGCCGGCCACAGTTCTCGAGGAGGGCCGCACCACAGCACCAGCCCGCCTGCTCACCGAGTACGTCTCGTCGTTGAGCGACGCACCATGCACGATGGAGCTCGACCCGGCCTCCCAGGTGCTGAAGCTGCACTGCGGGGTGCACCGCGCCAACCTCCACGGGATCGACGCGATGGAGTTCCCACCGCTGCCCCGTCAGGACACCGAGACGACGATCGAGGTCGACTCGACCGCGCTGCAGGGTGCCATCACCCAGACCGTGATGGCCGCGAGCGCCGACGAGGCCTCGCCGGTGCTGACCGGCACGCTGCTGCAGATCGAGGGCGGACGGCTGACGCTGGCTGCCACCGACCGCCACCGGCTCGCCGTGAAGACGCTCGAGGTGGAGGGCGCAGGTGCGACCACGCCGATCTCGGTCATCGTGCCGGCGCGGCACCTGAACGAGGTGGCGCGTGCGGTGAATCCAAACCGCCCGGCCGTGGGCATCGCCTTCTCAGAAGGCCGCAACCAGGTGTTCTTCACGCTGAAGGACGTCGAGATCTCCTCGCGGCTCATCGACGGCGCATACCCCAACTACGCCCAGGTCATCCCCGCGTCCACGGCAACCACGGTGTCCCTGCCCACCGCAGCGCTGCTGCGCGAGGCGAGGACTGCCGCGGTGCTGGCGCGGGATGCCGCCAACCCGGTGCGGATGCAGGTGGGCGAGGGAACGCTGACGCTGCGCGCGCAGACGGCGGAGGTCGGCGACGACGAGGCGCCCCTGACCGCGACCGTGCAGGGCGACGATGTGCAGATCGCGTTCAACGCGCGGTACGTGCTGGATGCGCTGTCCGTCCTCGACTCCGACGAGGTGCAGCTGTCCTTCAACGGCGCGCTGCATCCCGGTGTCATCCGCCCGGCCGGCCGCGACGACTATCTCTGCATCATCATGCCAGTGCGCGTCGCGTAACGCTCGTTTCTGCCGGGTGTGCCGGTCACCGCACCCGTCAGGGCGCCTGACGTGGCGTCATCACATCGCGCAGAAGCGCAGGCGGCGGACAACCACGACACCAAGGGCATCGTTGCATGCAGCGATGAGTCGCGGCGACTCCAGCTGGAGTTGATGCGCCAGCGCGGTGTTTGCGGTTGCTATGACCAGCGCGCCGCGCTCGAGCCGCTCCGCGCGGCACATCGGAGCCAGCGCGGGCCCGACGATGTCCGCCAGGATGATGCGCAGCCGCTCTTCGCGCACCCTCGAGCGCACGCCGAGCGAGCGCAGCGCCGGGTCGAGGATGTCGGCGATGCGCTCCTCACCGTTCATACGTCGGGCACCACGCTGCCGCGGGTGACGGTGAAGTGCTGCGCGTCACGCATGTCCGCCGTATTGTGCAGCGGCTCGGTGGTCGTGATCAGGACCTGCGCCGCGTCCCGGCCGGCAAGCAGGGAAACCAGGAGGCCGCGCCGCGTCTGATCCAGATCGCTGAGCACGTCGTCGAGCATCACCACCGGTGACGCGCCGGTGCGTTGCGCGAGGTGGCGCATCTCCGCGAGCTTGACGGCGAGCACGATGCTGCGCTGCTGTCCCTGCGATGCCGTGGTGCGTGCGGACCGGCCGCCGAGCTGGATCGACATGTCGTCACGATGCGGACCGATCACGCTCACCGCTCGCGCCAGCTCCTCGCTGGCGTGTGCGCGATACGCGGCGAGCAGGTCGAGCTTGCTCTGCTCCTCGTTGTCGCAGACGCACTGGTGCGCGGCGACGTAGGAGAGCACGAGATCCTCGTCGCCGCCGCTCAAGTCGCGCAGGGCGGCATTGGCAAGCGGCGCCAGCGCGGAAACCAGCTGCGAGCGAGCCACGGCGATGCGCGCGCCGTGATGCGCGAGCTCCCTGGTGAACCCGTCGAGCTCGGAGCCGCCGTGTCCCTCCGTGCGCAAGCGATGCAGCAACGCGTTGCGCTGCTCGAGCACGCGGCGATACCGCGACATGTGCGCCGCCATGCGCGGCTCGAGCTGCATGAGCAGGATGTCCAGCAGCCGCCGGCGTGCATCCGGACCGGCTTTCACGAGCTGCAGGTCGTCCGGCCAGAACATGACCACCGGACACAACCCCAGCACCGAGCGCGCCGGCCGCGGCTTGCCGTCGACGGTCGCCGTCCGCGACACGCGGGCGGAATCGCCGTTGCGCTCCAGCCGGAGTGCGAGCGTCGTGTCCCCACCAGGACGCGCCACGGATCCCTCGATGGCGCATGCGGCCTGACCCCACATCACGAGATCGCCGGTGGTTGATGTGCGGGGTGAGCGCGTGAGCGCGAGCGTCGCCGCGGCCTCGAGCAGATTGGTCTTCCCCTGCGCGTTGGCGCCCGCGATCACGTTGACCGCCGGCCCGAGCGTGACCGTGGCCGCGGGGTAGTTGCGGAACTGGTAGAGGCGCAGGCGGGTGATGGCGCAGCGCCCCGCCGGCATCGGCGTCACGCAGGGATTGTCGGGCCGGCCGCCGCCACGCGCTCGATGAGATCGGCGACGCGCTGTGTCGCCTCCGGCCGCGCCAGCTCGCGGACAGTGGCTCGCATGCGTGCGTACGCGGCCGAGCCGGGCCTGGCGAGCTCGGCCACGGCGTCGACGAGCTGGCCGGTGAACGGCACGTATCGCCCCGCGCCGGAGTCGACCACCCACTCGACGTTGCCGCGCTCCTGGCCGGGCAGGTAGAAGGTGAGCAGCAGCGGTACGCCGCAGCAGAGCGACTCCGCGATGGTGCTTGGGCCGGCCTTTGTGGCGACGACGTCGGATGCGCGGAACCACTCGCGCATGTTGTCCACGAATGCGTGCACGGGCACCGGCTCTCCGCGATGGTCGACCAGACCCCGGAGCTTCTCGTGGCATCCCCGGTTGCGCCCGCAGATGACGGCGAGGTCGATGTCGAGACCCGCGGACGCGAGAGCGCGAGCGCGCCGCGCGATGCCGCCGGAGCCGTCGGCGCCACCGCACAGCAGCACCACAAAACGATCGGGGCTGAGGCTCAGCCTCTCGCGCAGCAGCCGGCGCTCTGCATCGTCGGGCGGCGGCTGCGCGTACGCGGGGTCGACGGGAAGCCCGATCTCGTAGCAGCGTTCGGCGGGGATGCCGGCGCGCCGGCAGCGGTCCCAGCCGCCCGGTGACGGCGTGACGACCGCATCGACGCCGGCGCATGCCCACGACGCGTGCACGTCCACGAGGTCGGTGATCACCGTCATCACCGGTGGGCGCGGCCGGAGCCGCCGCGCCACGCGCACGGCCGGGTGGTTGAGCAGCGGGTGAAAGGACACGATCACGTCCGGTGGCGGCGTGGCGCAGCGCCTGATGCCGCGGTCCACGAGCCGCAGAGCCGAACCTTCGATCGCAGCGACCGCTGCACGTGAATTCGTCGCGTGATACAGCGCGCCCCAGCCCCACGCGGCACGACGCGTCAGTGGGCCGTAGAGCTCTGCCGTTCTGGCGACGACCTTGGGCGCCGCCTCGGCGAACGGGTCCACGATGCCGATGCCGTGCTCCCCCGGGGATTGCGACTCGAGCTGCCGGGCGACGGCGCTCGCCGCGGCACGGTGGCCGCCGCCGGTGTCGGCGATGAGGAAGAGGAGTCGCGCCATCAGCTCAGGGTGATGCCCGCGACCTCGAACGAGTCGGGTCCGTACGAGGTCAGCGCCTCGGCGCCGCTTCCGTCGGCGTTCACGACGTACGCATTGGTGATGCCATCGGGCGCCGCAAGGTACGCGATCTGCCGGCCGGCGGGGGCGATCGCGATGGGCGTGGTGGGCAGGACGCCGCCGACGGCGAGCGGGATGCCGATGGAATCGCCACCGGTGAGGCTCACGCGGTTGAGCGCCAGCGGTCCGCTCGCCGGAGCCGACCGCACCACGAGCGTCACCCGATCCGCGAATCCGACCGGGATCACCCCTGCACCGACCTGGCGCGGCGCGGGCGCACCTGCTCCGAGCCCGACCACCCACGCGCCCGCGGTGCTTCGCCCCAGCCGGTAGATCGCGAGCGTCTGCCCGTCCGGGGCCAGCGACGGCGACGTGGTCTCGCCGGTGACACCGGGGACGGGGAAGCGGACCCCGGCAACGGCGTCCGCGAGGACCACGTGCTCACCGGTCGCCGCCTGCTCGTCGAGTGCCAGCAGCTCCCCGGACGGGCCCCACGTCGGTGGCGCCACCAGCGGATCGCCGGGCGGCAGGCTCGAGTCACGCCCGGTGGCCGGGTGGTAGAGGTGCACGGTGGAGCCGGATGCATACGCCAGCGTGCTGCCGTCCGTCGACCACGACGGCATCGTGGCGGCGGCGAGCGCGGCCCGGAACGCACGCGACGCCGCGTCGAGGACGAGCAACGCCGGAGGCGCGCCGGCCCGAGTCCGATCCTGTTCCTCGACCGCCAGCCAGCGATTGTCGGATGACATCGTCGCGGCGCTGTAGGTGTAGAGCGGGCTGCCCTGCGCGGCGTCGCCGCAGCCCGCCGGCTGACCGCAGACCGGCGCCGTCAGCGCCGCCTGGGCCGTGACCGGCATGCCGTCCTCGACCGGCTCGAGCGCGGTGATCAACACTTGCGTCGGGCCGTCTCCCGGCTGCCGTGCGAGGACGACGCCGTGCGATCCGGGCGAGAGGCTTGCGGTGGTGAAGGCGATGGTGGTCGGCACGCGGATGCGCTGCCCGTGCAGATCGGTGGCACTCCGTGCAACCGACAGGCGGTACGTGACGTGCGGCTGCAGCAGCGAGCCGGGCACGAGCATGAAACGGCTCTTGTCCTTGACGTTGCGCACCACCTGTGTTCCCGGCACCGCCGGATCAAGGGAGATCGCCTGCCGGGTGCTGGCCAGGTCCATCCCGGCGTTGAAGTCGACCGTGAGGGGACCGTCGATCGGGACGCCGGTGGCGCCGTCCGACGGCGTCGTCGCGCGGACGTCCGGGGCTCCTGCCGTCGTGAGCGTCCACGTGTGATCGACCGTGTTGACGGCCCCGGTCGGGTCCCGGAATCCGCCCCGCAGGGTGAAGCTGTACTGCGTGTCCGGGTCGAGCACCGCACGGGGATGCACCAGCGTGAACTGCGCGTCGCCGCCGGACCACACGATGGAGCACGCGGCATCCGCGGCTGCGGTGAACGCTGCGGCGAGGTCGCACCTTTGGATCTGCGGATCGACTGTGAAACGACCTGCGACCGAGGAGCGGACCACCGGACGGTCGAACTGCACGGCGATCGGCGTGTCCGCCGGCACGCCGATCGAGCCGCGGCTCGGCGTCAGGGAGATGATCTGGGGCGGGCTGTCAAAACAACCGCTGAGGCACGTGGCCGAGGCGCCCAGGACGGCGGTCCACATGAGGCGCCGGGACCACGCCGAACCCCGCAGCAGCCGGCGCAAGCGACCCGGTGCCGGGCTCAGTACGGAAGGTCGAGCGCGCCCTCGACGTCGAGCGCCGCCATCTTCGTCGGCGGACCCTTCACGTCGATGCGCGAGGACTTGTCGCGCGCCAGCGCCGCAGCCGGCCCCGTGGTCTGATCGAGGCGGCGCTGGGTGTCGGTGTACGAGCCGAGGACGCCGCCCTCGCTCAGCAGGACGATCGCGAGCCCGTCGTTGGTCGAGACGATCACCGAGCCGTCGAGGCGCTCCTCGTGGAGGTACTCGAGCAGGGCGTCGACGTTGACGAAGCGACCGAGCAGGCCGACGAACAGCGGCCGGCCGGTGTTGAGCCGGGCCAGCGCGTCGACGATCGTGCCGTCGAGCTCGACGACGTCGATGACACCGTCACCGTCGTCCATGTGGCGACGCAGATGGAGGAATGCGGTCTCTCCCTGCGTGACCTCGGTGTTGCTGCAGAGTGCTTCAAGGACTCTGCCCTCGTGCAGCAGGATGAATCCGGAGTAGTGCGCCGTTCCACCGGAGAGCCGGACGTAGCCGGTGTGCCGGTCGTTGCGCAGCGTGCGCAGCAGGCGCGGAAAGTCGACGAACGCGCTCTTGAGGCCCTCGTAGTGCGGGCGTCCCGCAGGCAGCGGATAGAAGACCGGGCCCGTGACAGCGTCGTACGCTCCCGCCGCCATCGACGGCGTGGAGGCCGCCGCAGGCGCCGGTGTGTAGTTGCGGTCGGCAGGCGGTGAGTAGCTGCGGTCGGCAGGCGGCGTGTACGTGGACGGTGATGATGACGAGGAATACGGCGCCGGCGTCGGGAACGTCTTCGGCGTGAGCGGCGCGGGGGTGAGCGCCGGCTTCACCGGTGCCTCGGGCTCGGGCGCCGAGTACGTCACAGGCTCGGGCGGTGGCGCCTCCACCGCGGAATCCTGCGTGGCCGCCCAGGAGGCGAGGCCGGAGCCGGCTCCCGCATAGTCCGGCTCCGGCGTCGACGGGACCGGCGAACCCACGTACGGCTCGAACGCCGGCCGGCGATCCGGTTCGGTCGAGGTCGACGGCGTGTAGTACGACGATTCACCGGGGTACGGCGTGCCGTGCGCGGCGGACCGGGCGTCGGCGGCCGCGATCAGCTCCGCCGGCGATGACTTGATCGTCTCCTCCGCGGGCAGCTTGGCCCGCGGGTCGAACTGGAACGAGCCCTCGTGCCAGCCGAGCGCGTTGACGACGACCTCCTCGCCCTGCCCCGAAGGGCCGCTGGCGTGAAATAGGTGCCCGAAGAGGAAGTACAGAGAGCAACTGTCGGAGCCGTTTTGGATGGCGAGCGTGCCCGTAGCGCGCTCGGCCTGCATCGTCTCCAGCAGCGCCCCGAGTCCTCCGTCGCTCAGGGAGCCCTGAGTTTGCACTGTCCTGTCAGGTCCTGCTTGTCTCGTCGACCGACGCTCGCCGTCTCCCAAGGGCCAGCTGTCGGGAATACGCCCGCATAATAGCAATCCGCCGCCGCGGTGATCCGGATTTGGCAATAATGCCAACAGGGCAAGCGACGAGGACAGAGTGGACGGTCAGCAGGCAAGGGTGCTCGTGGTCGATGACGACGCCCTCATCCGTAAGGCCGTTCGGCTCACCTGTGAGAGCGAGGGCTACACAGTCGACGAGGCAGAACGCGGTGCGGACGCGCTCGGCCATATCGACGCTTCGCGGCCTGACATCGTGCTCCTCGATCTCATGCTGCCGGATCTTTCGGGCTTCGACGTGTGCCGCGACATCCGAGCCGCCGGGCATCGCATGCCGGTGCTGATCGTCAGCGCGAAGAGCGAGGAGATCGATGTCGTGCTGGGGCTCGAAATCGGTGCCGACGACTACATAAACAAGCCCTTTCGCCCGCGCGAGCTTCTGGCGCGCATCGCCGCGCATTTGCGCAAGGCAAAGGAGACGAAAGCGGACTCGCGGCAGGACGACTCACGTCTGATCTTCCGAGACCTCGTGATCGACACCGGGGAGCGGCGCGTGATGCGCGACGGTCATGACGTCGTGCTCACCCACACGGAGTTCGACCTGCTCGCGTACCTGGCCGCGAACGCCGGGCGGGCGCTCTCCCGGGAGCGGATCCTGAGCTCGGTCTGGGGCTACGAGCACCCGATCGAGACCCGCGTCATCGACGTTCATGTCCGCAACCTGCGCCGCAAGATCGAGCCGGATCCCGGCCAGCCGCGCTACATCCTGGCCGTGCCGGGCATCGGGTACCGCTTTGCCGCGGTGAAGCCGCAGCCCGCGGTCTGAGAGACCCGGCGCACTCCCGGCGAACCCGCCGCGTCCCATCTGTAGACTCCGCACGTGCCCACCCCTCCGATGCTGCGCCCGCGGGAGGGCTCCCCCGAAGCCTCCGCCGGGCTGGACCCGGTGCTGGCGCTCTCGATCCTCGTGCTGGCACTGATCGCGGTGGGGCTGTTCGTGGCCGCGTTCCTTGCCGTCTACACGTACTCGACGCCCGGTGTGGAGGCGCCGCTCGTCATCGCGATCACGCTGGCGTTCTCGCTGATCCTGGTCATCAACGTGGTACGCGTGGGCATCCGCTCGCTGCGCCGCCTGGTGGCCGGTCGCTGATGGCGGTTCCTTCCAGCGGACAGCCGGACGCCGACGCCGGAGCCGACCGCGTCTCGTTCCCGTCGTACGAGGAGTTCGCCTCCGACCTCCTCGAGGCCATCGACGGGTCGGGCCTGAGCATCGAGGATGTGCGCCACCACGTCGAGCCCGGCCTGGGCGAGCGCCGCTTCGAGTGCACGATCCGGCTGGCCGGCGACCCGCCGTCCCGCTATCACGTCCACCTCAGCTTCACCTGGGATGCGCTGCTGACCTTCATCTCCGCGTACGGGCCGGGCGCCGATTGCGAGCTCTACCACGACGACGAGGAGGCGCAGGACTGCCCGCATCAGCAGCTGACCCCGCAGCCGTTCGTCGACGTGGAAGCCGAGTTCGTGCTCGGTGACGGCGGCTACGAGCTGCACGAGATGGACGAGGTGTCGTCCTGGATCGACACCGTGCAGTCACTCATCGGCAAGGCCTTCTCCGAGGAGGACCGGCCGAGCGTGCACGTGGGCATCGCGGTGCTGGGCACCACGACACTGGTCGAGAAGTTCACCGCCGAGCACTCCTGGTTCCTCGACTTCGAGAAGAAGCCGGACCTCGGCGTCATCGCGCGCCAGATCGACTCCGCGCTGCGGCTTGTGCCGCAGCTGGCCGACCGACTGCCGATCTGAGCGAAGGGGGAATGGGGCAGTCTCAACCGGTGAGCGCAAGATCCGTGGCCGCGGGCTTGGCCATACGGAGGTTGCGGCTCATGGGGACTAGGAAGCCACGACGGCGTTTGACGCCAGAAGACCGACGGGCAATCCGACGACTTGCTGACGAGGGGGCATCTGAACGCGAGATTCTCGAGCAGCTGGGAGTGACCAAGGGTTCCGTCTGGTGGACGCTCCATGAGCATCAGCGGCCGGCACGAACTGAGTGGCAGCCGCGACCGGATCGACTGAGCCTTGCTCACCGGCTGGAGATTGCCGTGGGGTTGCGATGCGGCGACAGTTTCACCGCCATCGCTAAGCGCCTCGGAGTGACCATCTCGACGGTGTCGCGAGAAGTTGGCGGCGTGAGCAATCGGGCGCGGTACCTGCCTGAGGCAGCGCATCGTCGCGCCCGGCGACGTGCGCGCCGGCCCAAGCTCCGCAAGCTGGAACTGAATCACCAGTTGCGCGAACGCGTGATCATGGACCTGAACGCGTGGTGGTCACCGCAGCAGATTGCTGCCCGGATCCGTCATGACTTTCCCACCCAGCCGGAGATGTGGGTGTCCCACGAGAGCATCTACAAGGCGTTGTTCGTTCAGGGCAAAGGGGAGTTGCGTAGAGAGGTGGCCGCCAGCTTGCGCTCTGGACGAGTTTCCAGGCGGCCCCGCAACGGCCCGCGAGGCCGAGCGCCCCTCAGCAACGTCGTGCCCATCAGCGAGCGGCCACCGGAAGCGGCCGACAGAGCCGTGCCGGGTCATTGGGAGGGTGACCTCATCTTCGGCCGAAGCCCGCGATATGCCATCGGCACTCTGGTCGAGCGGAACACTCGCTTCGTGATGCTCTTTCAGCCGCGGGGCCGCAGCGCGGAAGCCGTTCGCCAAGCGATGGCGACCACGATTCAGACGTTGCCGAAGGAACTCTTCAAAACGCTGGCCTGGGACCGTGGTGGCGAGATGGCTCGCCACCAGGAGTTCACCATCGACACTGGCGTACAGGTGTACTTCTGCGATCCGCGATCACCCTGGCAGCGCGGCACCAACGAGAACACCAACGGTCTGCTGCGTCAGTACTTCCCGAAGGGCAGCGACTTCTCCAAGCTGACTCACGACGATCTCGACGCTGCCGCTGCTAGCCTCAACAATCGGCCACGGCAGACGCTTCATTGGCTCAAGCCAGCAGAGGCCCTTGCCCGCCTTCTTGCGCTCACCGGTTGAGACTGCCTGGGTTCCCCCTTCGGGAACCCCCTTCCAAAGGAGCCGGCTTCGGGGAAGTGAATTCCCCTTCGCCGACGAGATTGATCAGGGCGCGGTCATCCCCAGCTCGGCGAGCAGCCGGACGAGGAACGGTCGCTCGTGCAGACGGGGATGGGGTACCACGAGGTCGGGTTCGTCGACGCCGATGTCGCCCTTCGGCCCGAGCAGCAGGATGTCGGCGTCGGCGCGACGCGGGCCCCAGCGATAGGTGGGTTTCCTTCCGGCGCCGGCTTCGGCGTCCTTGAGGAGGCGCAACCACTCGTCAGGTGTCAGCGGGCCCTCGCTGTGCACGCGTATGACCTGGTTGTGATAGTCGGGCTGCCCCGGCAGCCCCACGGCTCGGGTGTAGATCTCGCTCGAGGCCGCGTCGATGACGAGGCCGCGCCGGACAAGCTCATCGCGCAGGCGGGCCAGGGCCTGTCCGCGATGGCCGATGTTGGCGCCGAGGCCGATCCACGCCACCTCGGTCGTGACCGGCGTGGCCACGACGTCAGCCGGTCGGGCCGGGCATCGGCAGCGACCGCACCGACTCCGGTGTGCCACGCACCACAGCGTCGGCGACCCGCGCTGCACGCACAGTCGCGGCGACGTCATGCGTCCGGATGATGTCGGCGCCGCCGCGAATCGCCAGCACCGCCAGCGCGAGCCCGCCCTCGACGCGTTCGTCGGGCGGAGCACCGCCGGTCAGCACGCCGATGGTCGACTTGCGCGAGAGCCCCGCGAGCACGGGCCGCCCGAGCACGCGCAACTCGTGCAGGCGCCGCAGCAGCTCGAGGTTCTGCGCCGGCGTCTTCGCGAAGCCGAATCCGGGATCGACGATCACGCGGTCAGCACCGATGCCGGCTTCCCACGCGATGGCCAGGCTTGCACGCAGCGCACCACAGACGTCGCCCACGAGGTTGTCGTACTCGACCCCGTTCTGGTTGTGCATGGCAACAAGTGCGCACTCCGGATGGCCGGCCAGCACAGCCGCCATGCCGGCATCACCGCGGAGTCCCCATATGTCGTTGACGATTGCGGCGCCCGCGTCCAGCGCCGCGGCCGCCACGGCGGCCTTCCTCGTGTCAATGCTGACCGGAACTACGGTGCGGGCGGTGATCGCTTCGATGACCGGGAGCACGCGACGCAGCTCCTCCTCCACGGAGATCGGCGTCGAGTTCGGCCTCGTGCTCTCGCCACCGACGTCGATGATGTCCGCGCCGGCTGCGGCCATGGCCTCGGCCTGCTCGGCGGCACGGGCGACGTCGTCGTACACGCCGTCTCCACTGAACGAGTCAGGGGTCGTGTTGACCACGCCCATGATGAGGGTGCGAGCGCCGAACTCGAGGCGGTGGCGACCCGCCCGGATCGGCAGCGGCGGGGCGCCACGGGCGATCAGCGCGAGCGCTATTGCGGCGCCGAGCTCGGCCGGGGCAGCGCCCATCTCTGCGAGGCGGCCGTTCAACGCCGCCGCGGTGAGCAGCGGAGCGACGACGATGGCGCGCGTGCGTGCCGAGTTGGTGAGCAGCGCCCCGCCTCCCTGCTCGACGGCGCCGTGCAGCGCCGCGACCTGGTCCGGGACCAGGTTCTCGGCAGAGATCGCCTCGATGGCCGCGTGACTGGCGAGGACGCTGAACTGGTGCGTGTCGACGCCGAGCTGCAGCACCTCGTCGCGCAGCGTCTCGGCGGTCCCGGGGAGGAGCAGCCGGACGTTGTAGCGCGCGGCCGAG
>JAFALX010000391.1 GCA_019234035.1 Candidatus Dormiibacterota bacterium
GTCCGACACCGGCTGGCCGCCGCCGTACCTGTGGGCCGCCCGTGCGTCCATCCGGTACGTGGCGAGGACCCCACTTTGGGAGCCGGCGAGCAGCCCCTGGCCGGCGCCGACGAGCCGCGCGGACCATTCGAGCCCGCGCTGGGCCAGCTCCGCGACGCCGGGACCGGAGTTCAGGAGCTCCTGCGTCGCCCGGGTCGCCGCGCCCTGCTCACCCGCCCCCCACCAGCGGCGGAGCCACGGTGCGGGCGCGAGTCCCGCGGCGAGGATGGGCACGATCAGGAGGGCGAGCGCCTGGAAGGTGAGCTCCAGGCCCGCCGGGAGCGTCAAGCCGAGATCGAGGAACTGCACCAGCAGAACCAGGATCGCCGCGGCGTACCCCGCGCTCAGGGCGCGCAGCCGGGCGCGCTGCACGGCCGGCCGGGTTCGGGCGACGAGCCAGAACGTCACCACGGGCTCGCCCACACAGGTCAGCCAGACGCCGAGGTAGACGAGCGCCGCCAGGGCATACGGCACCGGCGGAGTCGGTGGTGGCGCCAGCGCCAGATAGACGCCGGCGCCCGTGGCGAGGGGCACGCTGATCCGGGCGGCGCGGCGCTGCCGCAGGCTGAGTGGTAGCAGGAAGTCCCGCAGGACGAGGAAGGCGTACCCGGCGCCCAGGAACGCGAGCGTCGCGAAGATCTGGACGAAGGGCCAGCTCAGCAGGTTGAGGATCGCCGATACGGCGAGCAGCGTGGCAGCCTCAGCGATATGCCGGCGGCCGCGCTCGCGATGCCGTACCCACTCTCGGAGCGTCCAGACGGCCAGCCCGCCGAAGGCGGCCGCCGTGAGCCATTGCAGGACCGTCTCCAGTCGCATCAGAGGGCGGCACCGTCGACGGCCACCGCAGCCGGTGGTGCAGCGCTGCCCATCCAGCTACTCTGCCGTGGTACTTGTCATCGCACCAGGGTCGGTCGGCCCGCGCCGAGAGGGTCAAAGGTCCCATTCCGCGCTAACGTCTCAATCAGCGCGAGCGGCGACCCGAGAGGTCGATCGCGGTAGTGCCCGGGAACCCGCCGTCGCGGGACTCTCAGCGGCCGAAGAGCCCCCGCCTGCGCGGCTTGTCAGGCGCCACTGCGGCGCCGGCCCCAGAGCCGGCTGCGGCGCCCGCGGGCTCCGGCACGAGCAGTCCGACGATCTCGCGGACGGCGCGGCTGATCTCGGCCTCGGGCTGCAGCGTGACGAAGGGTGCGCCGCGCGTCACGGCCTCGCCCACCGCACGTGCGTCATACGGCAGCTGCGCGGCCACGCGGTGTCCCAGGTTCTGCTCGATCGAGTCGCGGTTGAAGTCCGAGTGACCGTCCTGGCGGTTGACCAGCAGCAGGATGCTCGACGGCTCGATGTTCAGCGACTCGAGGACCTTGAGGCTCAGCTTCGCGTCCTTGATCGCGGGGATGGTGAGCGTCGTCAGCACCACGACTCTCTGCGCCATCTCGATCACCTCGAGGTTGAACTCCTCGAGCTGACAGGGCGTGTCCACGATCACGTAGTCGCACGTCTTGCGCAGCTCGTTCATGACCGCGCGCACGTGCTCGCCGGTGACGAGGTCGGCGAGCTCTGGGCTGATTGGGGCCAGCAGAACGCGAACCCCTGCCGGACCCTGGGCGAGGATCTCGTTGAGCACGTCGGCGTCCAGACCCTCGCCGGCGTCGACGACGTCGGTGATGCTGCGGCTGTGGTCGAGGTTGAGCATGACCCCGACGTCACCGAACTGCAGGTCGAGATCGACGAGCGCCACCCGGCTCTGCGTCTCGTTGGAGAGCGCCACGGCGAGGTTGGTCGCCAGGAGCGTCTTGCCGACGCCGCCCTTGCCCGAGAACAGCACGATGACCTCGGCGGGGCGCGACGACTGGCCCTGCTGGCCGTCGCCGCGCATCACGGTCACACCCTTCTTCTGCTCGAGCTGGTGCACACGGCGGATGGCGGCGACCAGCTCGTCGTGACTGAACGGCTTGACCAGATACTCGCGCGCGCCCGCCTGCATCGCACGGCGCAGGTAGTCGCGCTCGCCCTGCACCGACATGATGATCGTGGGCGACCCGGGCACCTCGGTCGCCAGCCGCTCGGTGAGCTGGATGCCGTCCATCACGGGCATGTTCACGTCGGTGAGCACGATGTCCGGGTTGAGGCGGTGCGCCTCCTCGAGGCCCTCCTTGCCGTCGCCGGCCAGGCCGACCACCTGGATGTCCTCCTCGAAGCTCAGCAGCTTCTGGAGGTTCTCGCGGGTGCTGGCGATATCGTCGACGATGAGCAGGCGGATCATCGAGCTCGGGGGTCTCCTGCCTACGCGGCGGTCAAACGGGACGCTAGGACAGGATCGACGCTAACACCAGGTCCCATCGTTGAGGCCAGTGTTACCGTTTTGACGTAGGTGCCCTTGGCCGCGCTGGGCTTGGCGCGAACGATCGCATCCATCAGCGCAGCGAAGTTGTCACGCAGCTT
>JAFALX010000277.1 GCA_019234035.1 Candidatus Dormiibacterota bacterium
TCGTTCAGGGTCTCCGGCCACCGCTGCGATGCCGGCCGCTGTCGAGGCCTCATCGGCCGCCACGACCACCGCTGCGCCGGCCGCCTCGAGATCGGCGGCGATCGCGACTCGGTCCGAGATGATCACCGGAATTCTCCGGCGCAGCGCCTCGACCACGACGACGCCGAAGTTCTCGTTGTCCGAGGCGAGGATGAACGCGTCCGATCCGGCAAATGCATCGGCCTTCGCCTGGCCCTCCACAAATCCCAGGAAATGCACGTGCTCGGCGATGTGGAGCACACGGACCGCGTCCAGCACCTTCGCCGTGTATGCGGCGTCGCCGGTGCCGGCGACGGCAAGCTCAAGGTCGAGCCCAGAGCCACGCAGCTGCGTGACCGCTCGCAGCGTTCGGATCAATCCCTTCTTGTAGTCGATGCGCGACATGAACAAGAGCACGAAGGCGCTGTCCGCAGCGCCGACGCGATCGCGAAACCGCGAGCGATCCCCGGCGATCTCGTCGTCCACGATCGGCGGCGGCATGCAGGCACGGTGCGTCAGCGCGCCGAACGTGTCGGCATTGCGCATCTCCGTCGGCGACGTGAAGACGACGGCACTCGCCGGGCGCAGCAGGAGGCGGTTGAAGAGCGGCGCCAGCAGCCGCTTGGCGGTGTGATGCTTGCGCAGATCGAACGGATCGAGTGATCCGTGCGGGTGCACGATGTACGGCACGCCGGCGCGGCGCGCGCACGTCGCTGCGATGAGCGTCGTGGCGCGAAACACGCCATGGATCTCGACGAGGTCGTAGTCGCGTGCATGGTGCGCCAGCCAGCGCGCCAGCTCGATCGAGTTGCCCAGCCGCACAGGCGGGCTTGGAGCAAACCGATGCACGGTGACGCCCGGAGCTGAACCGGACTGCGCGGCGGCGTCGTGACTGCCGCGCGCTGTATGGGGCCCGCGGCCCGCGCTCAGGGGCGCGTCGAGCGTCGCGATCTCGCAGTGCTCGCCGAGCAACATCAGCGTCGTGCAGAGGTCGATGGTGGCGCGCACGTCGCCACCGTGCCTCGCGTCCATGCTGGCGATGACGTGCAGCGTGCGCAGCGCCGGTCCGCTACGGTCGACGGCGATCACGTCAGGCGACGCGCGCCATGCCGATCATCGTGTGCCGCAGGTTGCTCAGATGCTCGGTGTGATTGACCGCGCGCTCATATGCGATGCCGGCCGCGAATGCGACCGGATGGAACAGCATGTACACGGGCCGCGGCTCGACCATGCGCAGATCGGCGCTCGCGAATCCCGCACTCAGGAGCTGCCGCGTCAGCAGGGCGCGGCGGTTCATGCGGTAGTGCGTCACCCACGGCTCGTGTGCATCGGCGTTCATCCCGCGGGCGCGGTTGGCGACCAGCAGGTGAAACCGGTGGGGCGTCACCGCGGAGACCAGCGTCACGTAGTGGAAGGTGTTGGCGGTGCGGAACCAGAACGCCCCCCCGGGTCGCAACACACGGCGGATCTCCCGCAGGAACGGCAGCGGCTCGGACACGTGTTCGAGTGTCCAGTCGGAGTAGGCGGCGTCGAATGTGGCGTCTGCGAACGGCAGGTGCACGCCATCGGACACGTGGGCCTCGTCGAGGTCCTCGTTGCTGAGCACGATCGGATCGGGGTCCACCCCAACGATCCGGCGGAACCGCCCGCGCAGGCGGCGCGAAGTCTCGCCCGGCGTCGGTCCTGCGCCGATGTTGAGCACCGTCGCGTCTGCGCCGACCGCACCGAGCATCCATTCGTAAAGGGGCTTGGTGCCGTCGGCCGGGCGCTCGCCACCTGCACCCGCCGGGTAGTAGCGGTCCATCAGCCGCTGTACGCCGCTATGCATCTGACGTGCAGTTTTGTCGCCCACAGGTGACGTGGCCGTGAAGGTGCGGACGCGACTCGGACGCAGCATTTCGGACTGATGCGCGCCTTGCGTGTGGCCGTGGGCCTGCTGCCGCACAGCGCGGTGAAGCTCTGGCTGCTCCGACACCTGTTGGGCTGGCGGATCGGGCCGGGCTGCTACGTGGCCCCGATCATTGCCGACGTTCGTCACGCGTCCCTCGGTCGCGGCGCGCGCATCGGGGCCGGCAACGTGTTTCGCAACCTCGAGACGCTCACCATGGGTGCGGGAGCGCACATCGGCCACTGGAACCAGATCACCGCGGCGCCGGGGTTCTCCGGAGCTCCGGGCAACTGCAGCCTCACCATGGACGTCGAAGCTGGGATCACCTCCGCGCATTACCTGGACTGTTCGGGGTCGATCACCATCGGGACGTACGCGGTCATCGGCGGGCGCCGTTGCACACTGCTGACGCACCAGGCCGACTACGTGAACGAGTGGGTCGTCGCCGAACCGATTCGCATCGGCGACTACACGCTCATCCAATCCAATGTCTGCGTCACCCCCGGGCGCACCATCGCTGCGCGCGCGATCGTGGCCATGGGCGCTGTGGTGGCCAAGGACCTCCTCAGCGAGGCGATGCTGTATGCGGGAGTGCCCGCAGTCCCCAAGAAGCCTGTGCACGGCGGCTGGTTCACGCGCACCGCCGGGCACTGGCCCGCGCGCGCCGGTGTCGGCCGGTGAGCGCCGCGCTGCAATCGACCAAATACCTCGCGCGGAAGATCTCGCTCGCGCGCGTGCGCCGTCGTGTCTTCCTCGAGCGTCTCACCGAACCGGTGCATCTCAACGCGATCGCGGCAGCCGTCTGGGCGTTCGGCTCGTACCGCGACAAGATCGCGTTCGACCTCGTGCTGCGGCCGC
>JAFALX010000287.1 GCA_019234035.1 Candidatus Dormiibacterota bacterium
ATGACCTGGCGCGCGTGGTGACCTACGACGTCCGAATGGCTGCAGCGGCGTCAGCGCTGGGCATGACCGCCGTCAGCCCGCATTAGGCGACCGCCGGAAGAACGAGAAGGCCCGGTCACGCAGACTGCGTAGCAGCTTCGCATGTCCGGGCCTTCGGATCGGCTGACCGTCAGCTCTGCGACTGGGCGTTGCCCTGCTCGGGCTGAGCGTCGATGACCTGATGCTGCCGCTCCTCGCCGCCACCAGTGGTGACAGCGATCCGCTTCGGCTGCGCCTTCTGCGCCCGAGGGACACTGATGCGCAGCACGCCGTTGTCGAACGATGCCTGAATCTCGTCGGCGCGAACTTCCGCCGGCAGACCGATCTGCCGGTACACCGAAGACACCCGGCGCTCGCGACGCACGTACTCGCCCTGGGTCGCCTCGTGCCGCTCCGTCCGCTGACCGCGAATCGTCAGCACGCCGTCATCGAATGTCACCTCGACCTCGTCCGGCTTGAAGCCCGGAACCGACGCCTCGATGACGAACTCGCTGTCGCTCTGACGGACGTCGACCGGGAGATTCATGAACTCGGACGCGCCGTTGCCCTGCCTCGAGCCTCCACCGGTGACCGACTGGAACAACTGGTCCACCTGGCTCTGCAGGTCAAACAGATCATTCCACGGATTCCAACGCGACAGTGCCATGGGATTCAACCTCCTGCTTGTCTGGTACCTGTAGCCGCTTGCCGGCTCCACATACTCATGTACCAAGCGGCACGCGGACGCTAAACGCGCCGGGACGCCGCCAGCGTCAGCCGCGCAGCGCGTCGCGCAGGCTGTCGAAGAAGCCTCGCTTCACCTCGGCGGGTTTGCCCTCACGGCCGCCGAGCTGCTCGTAGACCTCGCGCTCGTGACGGTCCAGGTGCGACGGAACCACCACGCGCACGATGCAGATCTGATCACCCCGTCGACCGCTGCGCACGTGTGGCACACCGAGCCCGTGCAGCTTGATCTGCTTGCCCGGTTGCGTCCCGGCGGGGATCTGGACGTCGTGCTCGCCAGACACGGTCGGCACGGTGATCGTGTCACCGAGCACGGCCTGCGGCACCGAGATCGGCAGCTCGTAGACGATGTCGGTGCCGTGGCGGACGAGCTGCGGATGCGGCTTCACGCGGAAGCCGATGTAGAGGTCGCCCTGGGCGCCGCCGCGCGGGCCGGTCTCGCCCTCGCCCGTCAACCGCAGCGTGACGTCGTCGTCGACGCCCGCCGGGATGTTGACCTCGACGGTGTGCTTGCCCTCGACGCGTCCCTGCCCACGGCACCGCGGACACGGGTCCTCGATCACACGTCCCTCGCCCTGACAGCGCGGGCACGTGCTCACGTTGGTCACCTGGCCGAAGATCGACTGCATCGTGCGGCGCAGCTGGCCGGTCCCCTGGCACGTCGCGCACTGCGTCGCGCCGGTGCCCGTCCGCGCACCCGAGCCGCTGCACTCCTCGCACTGCGTCGCGCGCGGCACCTCGATGGTGCGGGTTGCGCCGAAGACCGCCTCCTCGAACGTGACGTCGATGTTCATGCGCAGGTCGGCGCCGCGCTGCGGGCCGGTGCCGCCACGGCGGCGGGCGGTGCCGCCGAAGAACATGTCGAACAGGTCGAAGGCGGAGTCGAACGAGAAGTTGCCGAAGTCGGGCTGTCCCGTCGCGGCGTGACCGAAGGCGTCGTAGCGCTGCCGCTTGTCGGGATCGCTCAACACCGAGTACGCCTCGCCGATCTCCTTGAACCGCTCCTCGGCACCCTTGTCGCCGTTGTTGCGGTCCGGGTGGTACTGCATCGCGAGCTTGCGATATGAGCGCTTCAGCTCGTCCGGCGTGCAGGTGCGCTCAACGCCGAGCACCTCGTAGTAGTCGCGCTTGGTCGTGGCCACCGCTACGGGGCCGCCTCGGCGTGCCGGGGATGGGCGACGCGCACCAGCGCGGGCCGGAGCAACCGGTCGTGGAGCCGGTAGCCGGGCAGGAGGACTGCCGACACGGTGTCGTGGTCGACGTCCGCCTCCTCGCCGCCGATCGCCTCGTGCACCGCGGGGTCGAACGGCGCACCCTCGCCAGGAACCGGCGTCACTCCGATGCGCGCGAGCGCGGCGTCGAACTCGCGAATCACGAGCGTCAGGCCGTTGACGAGGTCGTCCTCGGCGCCGCCCTCGGGCGCGTGCTCCACGGCGCGGCGCAGGTTGTCGAGCACTGGGAGCATCGCGCGCGCCGCCTCCTCGCTCGAGTAGCGGCGGCTGTCGAGCAGCTCCTGATCCTTGCGCCGGCGGAAGTTCTCGAAGTCCGCGGCCAGCCGCAGGTAGCGGTTCTCGCCGTCGCTCAGTGCCTGGTGGAGCGCCTCGACGTCCGCGACGACAGCCTGCTCCGCCCCCGCCGTCTCGGCAGGGCCGGGCGGACGCATCGCGTGGTGGCGCTCGTCGTCGCTTCGCTGATTCATGCGCGCAGTATTCCCATCGGGCGGTCAGTTGAGCACACGCTCGAGGGCGCGGCCCACGCGCTGCGCCACGTACCGGACCCGTGGGGCCACCTGCGCGTAGCGCATGCGCGTCGGACCGAGCACACCGATCGTGCCACGGCGGTCACCACCGGTGCGGTACGTGGTCAGCACCAGGCTGCAACGGCTGAGCTCGGCGAGGCTGTTCTCGCGGCCGATCATGATCTGCACGCCGGAGTCGCGGTCGACGCGCGCGATGAGCGCCGCGAGCATCCGCTGCTCCTCGACGACCTCGATCACCTGCTGCAGCAGCTCCACGTCACCGAACTCCGGTTGACGCAGGAGGTTGCGGACGCCGTCGTGGAGCACGAGGGTCTCCTGCTGCGCATCGACCGTCTGCAGGAACTGGCCGATCTCGTTGAGGAGGCGGCCGCGCAGCGTGCCGCCGCGATGGGCGTCGAGCATCGCCAGGATGGCGTCGGCGTCGAGCCCCACCAGCTCCTGGTTGAGCGCGCCGGCCAGCCTGGTCAGGTGGCGCTGGTCGGTGTCATCGCCGAGCTCGATCGTGTGCTGCCTGACGAGGTTGCCCTCGAGCACGAGGAGCGCGAGCACGTGGTGCGGGTCCAACGAGACCAGATCGACGTGCTTGACGCGAGCGCCGAGCGCGCCCGGCGAGGTGACCAACCCGACCGCATCGGTGACCACGGCGAGTGCTGTGGCCGCCGTCTCGAGGATTCCCTCGAGGGCCGACGGCAGGCTGGCGAAGAACGGCTCCATCTGCCGCCGCACCGTCACGGGCATCGACTCCTCCTCCATGAGGAAGTCGACGTAGTAGCGGTAGCCGAGGTCCGACGGCACCCGGCCGGCCGACGTATGCGGCTGGATCAGGTACCCGAAATCGCTGAGCATCGCAAGCTCGTTGCGGATCGTGGCAGCCGACCAGTGGGCGAGGTGCAACGCCAGCGCCTGCGAGCCGACGGGAATCCCGGTCCTCGTGTAGTCGGCGACGACCGCCTTCAGGATCTGTTGCTTGCGTGAGTCGAGCGGTACTGGATGGTCCATTCGGTGCAGTGATCGGTGCCGGCGGCCGGTCCCCATTTCGGCCGGCCTTAGCACTCAGGGATGGAGACTGCTAAATCGTAGCATGGGTTCGCGGCGGCTCCAGCACCGATGTCAGCCGCAGGGTCAGCGCGTTGAGCACGCGCTCGCCTGCGCTGGTCACGCGGACGATCCCGTCGCTGATCGTCAGGAACCCTGCGTCGCGCAGCACGGCGGCCTCGCCGAGCACGCGCTCGTCGGCGATCACGACGCCGTCGCGAAGCCGGAGCCCCAGCATGAGCCGCTCCTGCTCATGCGCCAGCTCGTCGACCAGCTCGTGGTCCTGCAACGGCAACGCACCGCCCTCCACCGCTGCGATGTACGCGCTGATGCCACGCCCGTGCCTGTAGCGAACGGCGACGGCGTCGCCCGTGCTGACCTCGAGGACGTCACGCGCCACCGCCGCGGGCAGATGCCCGTGCGCGCCGACGCCCGCGGCAAGGTAGAAGTCGTTGTGCCAGTACGCCAGGTTGTGCCGGCACTCCTGGCCGGCACCCGCGAAGTTGCTCACCTCGTAGTGCGCATAGCCGGCCTGCTCGAGGACGTCGAGCGCGACACCATGCTGCCGCAATGCCACGTCCGTGTCCACGGGGGTCACGCGACCCCGCCGCACGGACGTGTGCAGCGGCGTTCCCGGTTCGACGGTGAGCTCGTAGCACGAGATGTGGCCGGGCGCGAGGGCGGCGATGCGTTCGAGGGTCGACCGCCAGCGGGCGTCATCGAGGCCGGGCACGGCGTAGATGAGGTCAGTGTTGACGGCAACGAAGCCGGCCGCGCGCACCTCCTCCACCGCGTCCAGCGCGCGCGCCGAGTCGTGGACGCGCCCGAGGAATGTGAGGACGTCCGGCTCGAGGCTCTGCACGCCGATGCTCACCCGGTTGAAGCCCGCGCCCAGCCAGACCGCGGCTCGCTCCGTCGTGGTGCTGGAGGGATTCGCCTCGAGTGTGATCTCAGCGCCGGGAGCAAGGCGGAACGCGGCTCGCACCGCATCGAGCACCGTGGCGAGACTGCCTGGCTCGATCAATGACGGCGTGCCCCCGCCGACGAACACCGTGTCGAGCTCGACACCCGGTGCGCGTTCGCCAAGCAGCGCGATCTCGCGGTTCAACGCGGAGATGTAGTCGCGCCGGTTGCCGGTCTCAGCCGTCGAGGTGAAGTCGCAGTACTCGCATTTGCGCTCGCAGAACGGGATGTGCACGTACAGCGCGCGGATGGGTGTCATTTCTTGTCACCACTCGGCGGCGGACGCCGGACGCGGAGGCGCTTGTACAGCGGCGGGTAGACAAAGACGGTGAGTGCGTACGCGGCCACATAGCAGACGCCGGCAGCGGCAAGCACCTCGGCGGCGGGCAGGTTGGAGCCCGGGGCGACGGTGTTCGAGCCGGGCGCCGGCGTCGCCGTCGCGCTGGCGTGGGCGCTCGACGACGGCCGCGCGCTCGCGGACGGCGATGCGCTCGCCTGCGGCGACGGACACGGCGTGCCGCTCGGCGACGCACTGGCGCCTGCCGTGCCGTTGCCGATCGGTGAAGGAACGGCACTCGTACACGGCGTCGACGAGCCCGAGGTCTGCGGCGACAGCAGGAAGCCTGCCGCGGTCACAAAGATGATGAAGATGAAGTAGATGACAACACCGACAATAAGTGTCTCGACGAAGCGGAGCGGACGTGCCTCACCGCTGAGGCGCCGCGCCAGCGGCGCCGCGAGCAGCGACGCGGCGAGCAGCGGAAACGGCTGGAACGGCTGCAGCCCGATGGCCTCGGCCACGAGGCTGACGCCATCCTTCGGCTGCGGAGCAAGCCCGAAGAGAATCAGCCCGATCACCACCTCGGTGGCGGCGATCAGCACGATGAGGATCGCGTAGGAACGGCGCGTCCACATCTCCTCCGGATCGAAGGTGGCCGCCGCGCCGCCGCCGCCCCTGCCGCCCGACCCCCCGGACGACGACTTGGACGTCGGCTGCTGCGGACGCGTGCTCTGTGCTGTCTGCCGCGTCAGCTCCGCGTCGGCGCGGGCGGCGCTGGGACTGCGCCGCGGCCTCTTGCGCGGCGGGTTGGGACGGGGCACCTACTCCTCGTCCATCCGGAGCACGGCCATGAACGCCTCCTGCGGGATCTCGATGTTGCCGACGCGCTTCATGCGCCGTTTGCCCTCGCGCTGCTTCTCGAGCAGCTTCCGCTTGCGCGTGATGTCACCCCCATAGCACTTGGCCAGCACGTCCTTGCGCATGGCGGAAACCGTCTCGCGGGCGATGATCTTGCCACCGATGGCGGCCTGTATGGGCACCTCGAACAGCTGGCGGGGGATCAGCTTGCGCAGGCGCTCGGCCAGCTTCCGGCCCTGATCACGGGCGCGATCGCGGTGCACGATGATGCTGAGAGCGTCGACGCGCTGCCCGCCGACGAGGATGTCGAGCTTCACCAGCTCGGCCTCGCGGAAGCCGGAGATCTCGTAGTCCAGCGACGCGTAGCCGCGGCTGCGCGACTTCAGCTGGTCGTAGAAGTCGTGGATGATCTCGCCGAGCGGCAGGTCGTAGCGCAGCTGCACGCGGTCGCCCGGTTGGTAGTCCATCTGGATGAACTCGCCGCGCCGCTCCTGGCACAGCTCCATGATCGGCCCGACATGGGTGCTGGGCATCAGCAACGTCGCGGTGGTGCGCGGCTCCTCGATGGCTTCGATGTGCGATGGATCGGGCAGGAGGTCCGGGTTGTCGACGTTGACCACGTCGCCGTTGCGCAGCCGCACGCGGTACTCCACCGTGGGCGCGGTCGTGATGAGGCTGAGCGAGAACTCGCGCTCCAGGCGTTCCTGCACGATCTCCATGTGCAGCAGGCCGAGGAAGCCGCAGCGGAAGCCATAGCCCAGCGCCACCGACGACTCCGGCTCGTACACCAGCGACGCGTCGTTGAGGTTCAGCTTGCCCAGCGCCTCCTTGAGGTCTTCCACGTCCGCGGTGTCGACGGGGAAGATGCCCGCGTACACCATCGGCGTCGCCGATCGGTACCCGGGCAGCGGCTCGCTCGCGGGACGCGCGGCTTCGGTGACAGTGTCACCGACCTTGCTGTCGCGCACGTTCTTGATCGACGCGATCAGGTACCCGACCTCGCCCGCGCCGAGCTCATCGATCGGCGTCATCACGGGACGGAACACGCCCACCTCGTCGACGACGAACTCGCGCTGAGTCGCCATCGTACGGATGCGCATGCCGTTGCGCAGCATCCCGTCCATGAGGCGCACGTAGACGACCACGCCGCGGTATGCGTCGTATTTCGCGTCGAAGATCAGCGCTCGCAACGGGGCGTCGGCGTCCCCTGTGGGCGGCGGCACGCGCTGCACGACCGCTTCCAGCACCTCGTCGATGCCGATTCCCTGGCGTGCGCTCGTCAGGATGGCCTGGCTCGCGTCGAGGCCGATGCCGTCCTCGATCTCGCGCCGCACGAGCTCGGGATCGGCGGAGGGCAGGTCGATCTTGTTGATGACCGGGATCACTTCCAAGTTGTTGTCGAGCGCCTGGTACACGTTGGCGAGCGTTTGCGCCTCCACCCCCTGTGAGGCGTCGACCACCAGGAGCGCTCCCTCGCACGCGGCCAGCGAACGCGAGACCTCATAGGCGAAATCGACGTGCCCGGGCGTGTCGATCAGGTTCAGCTCGTAGGTCTCGCCGTCGAGCGCCGTATAGCTCAACCGCACGGCCTGAGCCTTGATCGTGATGCCTCGCTCCCGCTCCAGATCGAGCTGATCGAGCACTTGGTCCTGCATGTCCCGGGCCGACACGGTCCCGGTTCGCTCCAGCAAACGATCGGCAAGCGTCGATTTGCCGTGATCGATGTGCGCGATGATGCTGAAGTTGCGGATACGTTCGAGCTTGGACACGCTGCAGCATCCTAGTGCAGCCGCCTTATGCGCCAACGTTCACAACAGCGATAATCGACACCACCATGGCCACGTCACCGGTCGGCGCCCGCAGGCGTTCGGCCCCCAAAGCGCCGAGCGACCGCCGGGCGCTGGTCCTTGCCGGCGGTGGAATCACCGGTCTGGCGTACGAGATCGGGGCGCTCCGCGCCCTCGACGACCTTCTCGTCGGCAACACGACCAACGATTTCGACATCTACGTGGGCACCAGCGCGGGCTCCCTTGTTGCCTCGCTGCTCGCCAACGGGGTCACGCCGACCGAGATGGCGCTGGGGATGGCGGGTGCCGACGACCGCATCGTCCCGCCGACGCGCTGGACGATCTACCGGCCCAATGCCGGCGAGGCGGCGCGGAACCTGCTCAAGCTGCCGGAGCTGCTCCGTGAGATGGCCTTGGAGTTGGTGCGGCACCCGTCGCGGCTGAATCCGCTGGACATCATCGGCATGCTGAGCTCGCTGCTGCCGTCCGGCATCTTCAGCTGCGCCGAGCTCGAGCGGTATCTGCGGCGGCTTTTTGCGGTCGACGGCCTCACAGACAAATTCGCGGACCTCGGTCGCGAGTTGCTCATCGTCAGCTGCGCCATCGACACCAGCGAGCGCGTCGTGTTCTCGCGCGACAGCAATCCGGCGATCCCGATCAGCAGCGCGGTGGCCGCGAGCAGTGCCATCCCGATTCTGTTCAAGCCGGTTCGCATCGGCGGCGTGGACTACGTCGACGGCGGCATCAAAGGCATCTCGGCCATCGACCTCGCCGTCCATCGCGGCGCGTCGTTGATCGTCGTCATCAACCCGGTGGTGCCGATCGACACGCGGGGCGTGGATACGCCCGGCATGGTTCGCGGCCAGATCGGCGAGCACCTGCGCGACGGCGGGATGCGAGCCGTCTACAACCAGGTGATGCGCGGCATGCTCCATGACGGCATGCTCGACCACATCCGGTTGGTGCGCAATCGCCGCCCCGACGTCGACATCCTGCTGATCGAGCCGCGCGCGGACGACGACAAGATGTTCTTCCACGAGCTGATGTCGTTCTCGGCGCGGCTGATGGTGATGCAGCACGGGTACGAGTCGGTGAGCAACGGGCTGCAGGAGAGGTGGGGCTACCTGCGCCGCATCCTGCCGCGCCACGGCGTTCACATCACTCGACGCGTGATCGACCGCAAGCCGACGGCTCCGGCGTCGAGCGTCGAAAGCGCGCACGTCCTTCTGCGGGTTCTGCGCCAGACAGTGCTCGCTCGCCGGCCGCGGCTGCACATCGTCGACGACACCCACGCGGCCTGACATCCGTGGCAAAGAAGAGGTCTTCCTGACGTCAGCAGACTTTGACCTTGTACTCCGGATACTCAACGCGATTCCGCCAGCCGATCTCGAACCCGCTTTTCAGGTCTTCCGCTCGATGGGCATCAAGATTCGGCAGGCCTGACCACCGCACAGCACCACTCAAATCGCGTCCATGATTGGGCGTTGAGGGGCCGCGCAAGGCACCGATGCTCAAGCAGTGCCTGCAATGCCTCGGCCGACAGGGCGCGACACCCAACGGGCGCTCGAGAGGCTGGGGTGGGTCGTTGTGGCGCAGAAGGGTTCACAGGCGCAGTTGAAACATCCACGGCGGGGCGGGCGGGTGACAATTCCCTTGCACGCAGGAGAGACATTGGGCCGCGGCCTGATCGCATCCATCCTCGAGCAAGCCGGGCTCACAGCCGACGAGTTTCGAGCAGCGTTGTGAGAGCATGAATACGATGGCGCGTAGCTACACAATCGTCGTTGAAGCGGATGGTTCGGAGGTCTTCAAGGTTTCCGTTCCCGCGCTCCCAGGATGCTTTACCCAAGGTAGGACCATCGACGAATGCCGCGAGCGAGCCGCAGAGGCGATCGCCGCGCACATCGCTGGACTTCAGGCTGACGGGCGGCCGGTGCCGAGCGAGGTGAGCCCTCCGCAGCTCTTCACCGTTACCGTGGCGGCCTGACGCTCCTCGCGTCAGCGATCAATCTCAGGCGCCGTTGCCGGCAGCGTGCCGCAGGATCTCGCCGATGTCCGGCAATCCACGTCGACCACCAATACCGGGCTTGACCCGGTGCGCCAGAACCATCGGGGCCACGTGCTCGACGTCGTCGAGACCTACCTGGGAGCGATCCTCGTACGCCGCCAGCGCCTGCGCGCTCTTGCGCATGACGATGTCGGAGCGGTGACCATCCACCTCGAGCTCGATGCTCAAGCCGGCGATGGACACCAAGATGTCGCGGTCGACGGCGACGTCACCGAGCGTGCCGATCGCATGTGAGATGCGGCCCGCCTCCTCGCGCTCAGCCGGTTCGAACTGGGCCCCGAACGCTTCCGGATCCTCTTCATAGGCTTCGCGGCGCTCGACGATCTCCACACGCTGCCGCACGTCATGAATGCCCTCGACGTCGACGCACAAGCCGAAGCGATCGAGCAGCTGCGGGCGCAACTCGCCCTCCTCGGGATTCATCGTGCCGACGAGGATGAAGCGCGCGGGATGCGACACCGATACGCCTTCGCGCTCCACGGTGTTCTGCCCCATCGCCGCGGCGTCGAGCAGCACGTCGACGATGTGATCGTCGAGCAGGTTCACCTCGTCGACATAGAGGATGTTGCGGTTCGCCTCCGCGAGCACGCCCGGCTGAAACTCCTTTGCGCCGCGCTTGATCGCCGCCTCCAGATCAATCGCGCCGACAACCCTGTCCTCGGATGCATTGATCGGAAGCTCCACAACGCGCATCTGGCGTTGACCGCGAGGCAGCGTCTCGCCCTCGGCCACACGCGCAGCGCAGTCCGCGCATTGCATCTCGGGCGAGTTCGGCGGGCAGCCATAGTGGCAATCGACAACGACGTCGAGCTCCGGCAGCAGCCGCGCCAGCGCGCGCACCGCCGTCGACTTTGCCGTGCCCTTCTCGCCGCGGATGAGCACGCCGCCGATCGCAGGGTTGATGGCGTTGAGCACGCGGGCCTGCTTCATCGTCTCCTGGCCGACGATTGCGGTGAACGGGAACACGGCATGTCCGTTGTTCATGCGGCACATTGTCGCAGGAGCATCAGCGTCCACGGAGCGATTTTTCGACTCCCTCCACGATCGCGCCCTGCGAGAGGTCATACAGCCCGAGGTATTCCCCGCCTGCGCGTTCGGCGAGATCGAGGCACGCGTTGAAGCCGTAGCCGCCGAACAGCGGCGTGCGGCGCTGGCGTCCAATACGCGGAAGCTGGGCGCGGGCCGAGTGGTCGCGCGCGGAGTCGATCACGAGCACGTGAATGTCCTCCGCGGAGAGCTGCTCGCACAACCGCTGTGCTTCGACGAGCGGCTCCTCACCGAACAGCGAGATGTTGCCGCGGCCGTCACTGATCAACACCATCAGCGGATAGATCGAGGTGTCGCGCAGGCGTTCGGTACGGATCACCTTGAGACCCGCGACAAGCCCGTGCGTCAGCGGTGTCGTGCCACCCACCGCGAGCCGCTGCAGGCGGTTCTCCGCGAGATCGATGCTCGACGTGGGGTGCAAGGCGATGCGCGCAGTACGCCCCGAGAAGACCACGAGCGCGACCTTGTCGCGGCGAACGTATGCGTCGCGCAGCAACGACAGCACCGCCCCCTTGGTCGCCTGCATACGCTGCTCGGCGTCCATCGATGCGCTGGCGTCCACCACGAACACGATCAGCGTCCCGGTGCGCCGCCTGCGAACCTTCTGCCGCAGATCCTGGCGTTCCAGGCGCAGCGCCGGTCCGGGGACACCGCCCGCCTCGGCCCGGCGACGCAGCTGATGCGGCGCCGCAGCGCGCATCGTTGCGTCGAACGCGATGTCCGTTGTGTGCTCCGTCTGCATGGCGCGCACGTAGCGACCGCGCTTGTCACGGCTGCGTGCGCTGTTCCGCTTGCCCGTCGTGTTGCGCGTGCGGCGGTCGCGCGGCAGCGCGATCTTGCGTACGGGAAACAGCGAGCCTTCGAAGAGCTGCTCCGCGGTGCCACGCGTCACAGCTTCGGTGGCGCGTTCCTGCCCGCGGACGGCGCCCTCGCTGTCGCCCTCCTCCGACGACGATTGCTCGGATGCGGTGTCCGTTGCCTCCCCCGTCTGGGGCGCATCCGACGCTGCCGACTCGGCTTCCTTCTGCAGGTCCTCGTACCGCTCGCGTTTCTCGGCGGGCCCGGCCGACGGCTGTCCCGGGGCGCTGCGATCACCGGTGACGCGCCGCCGGTGCGCCAGCGCGAGGTCCGCCGCGGCGATCACGTCCTCCGGCGTCACGTTCAGCGCCTCGACCTCGGCCGCAGCATCGTGCTGCCCACCGGCGTCGATCACCAGCGAGGCCTCGCGCCAGGCGCGCAGGGTGCGGGCCGCGCTGCTCACCACGATGTCCGCCCGGTGACCCAGCGCTCCCGCGTCGATGCAGACGAGCGCGATGAACCACCGGATCTGCGGAGGGATGTCGACGAAGGGCAGCAGCTCCTGCGCCTTGACCATGACGTCGCGCAGGTGATCCTCGGTCTCCTCGAACTCGCTGTGCATGAGCGTGACATCGCCCTGCGACTGCGCGTCCCGTTCCATGATGCGCACGCGATCGGCGACGTTGAGCAGGCCGCTGATGTCGACGCACAGGCCGAAGCGGTCGAGCAGCTGCGGGCGCAGCTCGCCCTCCTCCGGGTTCATCGTCCCGACGAGGATGAACTGCGACGGGTGCGCGAACGAGATGCCCTCGCGCTCCACGATGTTGCGTCCCATCGCCGCGGCGTCGAGCAGCACATCGACGAGGTGGTCATCCAGCAGGTTGACCTCGTCGACGTAGAGGATTGCACGATTCGCGTCGGCGAGCACGCCGGGTTCGAACACGCGCTCACCGCGTTTGATCGCAGCCTCGGTGTCGATGCTGCCGACCACCCGATCCTCGCTCGCGTTGATCGGCAGCTCCACCACGCGCACCGGCACGCGCAGCACGGGCATGGGTTCGCCGCGCGCCGATCGCGCGCGGCATTCGTCGCACCAGCGCTGCGGATCGGCGGGGTCGCACCGGTAGCGGCAGCCCTCGATGACGTCGATGTCCGGCAGCAGCCGCGCCAGCGCTCGCACCGCTGTCGATTTCGCCGTGCCGCGCTCGCCGCGAATGAGCACGCCACCGATGCCGGCGTTGATCGCGTTGAGCACGAGCGATGTGCGCATCGGTTCCTGACCGACCAGCGCCGTGAAGGGCAGCACAGCTCGCGGAGACGCCATCGACCCATTCTCGCAGCGCTGCGGTGGTACAAAGCCGCGGATGGTCCGAGTACTGTTGGAGGCAAGCTGCCTGGTCGACGCGCGACGCGACGCGGGGATCGGCCGCTACGCGCGCAACCTCATCGCCAACCTCGAGCATGGGGCCGATCTCGACATCGGTGTCGCGCGCCCGCAGCGCCCTCCGCTGAGCGAGTCGCGGCCGGGGCGGTTCATCCACGCGCAGCCACCGGCGCTCCGCGCCGCCGCGCGGATGAAGCCGGACCTGTTGCACGGCCTCGGCGGCGAACCGGTCGCCGGATTTCCCCTCTCACGGCAGGTGGTCACGATCCATGACGTCGAGATGTGGCGCACGGGCGGCGCCGATCAGCTCCGCCACGCGGCCCTGCGCGCGTATGGCATCACGCTGGCCGCGCTGCTGCGCGAGTGCGGTGCGTACATCGCGGTGAGCCGGACCTCGGCCGACGAGGCGATCCAGGCGCTGCGGCTCCGCCGCTCGCGGGTGCACGTGGTGCCCGAGGGCGTCACGGCGGCCTTCACGGCCCTGCCGGACCCGGCGGACGCCGCCGTGCTCGCGTCGCTCGATCTCGTGGCGGGGCGATACGTGTTCTGGGCCGGCAGCATGCGCCACCGCGACCCACGAAAGGGGCTCGACCTCCTGATCGAGGCGGTCGGCCGCCTCGGAGCCGAGGGGCCGCCGCTCGTGCTGGCCGGGTCCACCGGCGCGGAGGCGGAGCGGCTCACGGCGCTCGCCGCTCGCCGCAGCTGCCGCATCGTGCTCACCGGCCGGCGGGGCGACCACGACCTGGCCGCGCTGTATCGCAACGCGGCGGTCTTCGCGCTGGCCTCGACCCACGAGGGCTTCGGGTTGTCCGCGCTGGAAGCGATGGCCTGCGGCGTCCCCGTCGTCGCCACCGCAGCGGGCAACCTCCCCGATCTCTGCGGCAACGCCGCGCTGCTCGTGCCGGTGGGCGACGCGGCGGCGCTCTCGGGTGGGTTGCGCGCCGTGCTCGACAGCAGCACACGCGCCGCCGGGATGCGTGAGGCCGGCGTCGCCCGCTCCGCGTCGTTCACCTGGGAGCGGACGGCGCGCGACACCGCGCACATCTACCGCTCCCTGGCCGCGGACCTCACAGGTCGGCGGCGATCGCCTCGCGCTGTTCCGGGGTGAGCTCGGCCCGCTCGCTGCACCCGGGGTGCGCCACCCCCGCTGCGACCGCGTCGCCGCGGCGCCACGCCTCGCGGCACTCGTCGGGCAGCGGGAAGCTGACGAACGAGGCGGCGGCCAGCTCATCGGCGGACTCGTCCTCGATCGCCTCCCCCGGCACCCGGCGTCCCGCCACCTCGAGGTACACGGTGCGCTGGACGCCCTCGAGGTCGAGCAGCGCCGCGCCCAGCTCGGCCGCGTCCGTCGCCTCGACATAGAGGATCGCGCCGAGATGGCCGGCGTGCGGCACGAACTCGTTGAAGTGGTCGGTTTTGACAGAAACCTCCGAGGCGTCGGTCACGCGGTCGGAGCGCAGCATCTCCTCCAGCGCAAGCCGGATCGTGTCGCGGCTCTCGAAGACGAGCGTCAGCCGGCCGCCGAGCCGGACACGGCGCTGCCGCTGCGCCTCCACCACCGCCTCACGCTCGGCGGCGCGCGCCGACTCGTAGGCGGCGCCGGTGCGGATCTCGTCCGGTCGGAGCGGATCGGGCATCAGCCGTCCTCCAGCGACGCGCGCAGGCGCGTCAGTTGCTGCACGTGCGCCTTCTCGGCGGCGCCCACGGTCTCGAACCAGTCGGCAACGTCCGCCTGGCGCTCGCGCCGCGCCGTCGCGGCGTATTCCGCGTACGCGGTCGCGTTGGTCTCGGCCTCGGCGATGGCGCTGTCGAGGTTGCCACGCGTGTCACCGGTGCCGGCGAGCGGGTCGGACGCGTCCTCGAGGAACTCGAGGTGGCCGAAGCCGTGCCCGGCCTCGCCCTCGGCGAGGGCGCGGAGGAACGCGGAGACGTCGGCACGGCCCTCGACATCCGCGCGGCGGGCGAAGTACATGCAGCGCAGCGCCGACTGCGCCTCGCGGGCGAACGCCTCGCGGACGTTCGCGGCGGTGGGGGTGCCGTCGAGGCTCACGACCCCGAACTGTGGCACGCCGAGCGCGCCTGCGCTAATCCCGACTGATTGGGTAGACTTTCAACACGATGGAAGGGGTTCCCTTCGACCGCAGCGTCCTGAAGGTCAACCAGGCGATCCTCATCACCACGATCGTGGTGGCGTACTTCGTCGGCCTCTTCCGCCCCGGTGCGGCGTTCGTCCTCCCCGCTCTGGCGGTGATGATGCTGGCCGCGGTGGCATCACCGCGGACCAACCTCCCCCGCCGGCTGTATCTCCACCTGCTCAAGCCCGCCGGCTGGGTCCGCCCCCGCGTCCACATCGAGGATCCGGCGCCGCATCGCTTTGCGCAGCTGCTCGGCGGCGTGTTCCTCACGCTGGCGAGCATCTTCGTGTTCATCGGGGTCCTCGGCGTCGCCTGGGTGCTCGCGTGGCTCGTCGCGGCGCTTGCGTTCCTGAACTTCGCGTTCGACATCTGCGTCGGCTGCATCATCTACGCGCAACTGGTGCGCGCCGGGCTGTTCCCGCTTCGCCGGAGGTCCGCCTCGCAGGCATGACGCTCGTGCTGCTCGCGCCGCTGGTGGCGCTGGTGATCGTCGGCGCCGCCTCGTACGCGCTGCAGTTGCAGCGACGCGGCCAGAACCAGCTCGTCGGGCAGGTCTTCGACACCGCCGAGCCGGCCGGCGTTGCGTTCCAGACCGATCCCTCGATCCTGTACTTCACCGGGGTGAACTGCAGCGTGTGCCACGTGGCCCAGAAGCCCGCGCTGGCGTCACTGCCAGAGCGGCTGGGACGAACCGTCAGCATCCGCGAGGTCGACGTCGCCAACGACCCGGCCCTGGCGCGCCGCTACAAGGTGCTGACGCTCCCGACGACCATCGTGCTCCGCCCGGATCACTCGATATCGGCGATCAACGCGGGCTTTGCCCCGGCCGACACGTTGCGGCGTCAGCTGGTCGACGCCGGGCTGAGCCTGACCGAAGCGGCCGCCGTCTAGAAAGACAAGTTCCGCGCCGGCGCGGCAACCGACGTCTCAGGCGTGATGTCGAGGGTGTACCGGGCGGCACGCACGCGGACGTCAAACCACCGGAAGAAGCCCTCTTGGCCGAGCAGATGGAAGCTGAGTGGCCACGGGTCGCAGAACCACACCGGCGCCTCCCACCTGTGGATGCCGAGAGCGAGCTGGACGCGAGTCAGTCGCGCCTCGCTGATGAAGCCCCCGACAGCGAATTTCTCAACTTCGGAGTGCACCAGGTCTATGCCTGCGGAGACAGCGACCCACGCGGCGAACCGGTTGTGGAGTGCGCCCGTGTCGAGGAGGCAGAGTTGAGGGGCGTTCTCGAGGCCCTCGACGGATATCGGTACCACCGGACGTCTGTAGTCTGCCGCGACTCCCGGAAGCTCCTTGAATTCGAATCTCACGCCGGCGCGATCCCTGTTGCCTCACGCTCGTCCATGGGGACACGAAACATCGCTTCCGCCCGCTGGTTGTGGCGCTGCAGCCACGCGATCACCGCTTGTGGGGTGGGCGCAGCGACGAGCACCTCTCCATCGCGCTGAGCAACCCATTGCCCTACGAACGGCCGAAGTGCGTCGGCTCGATCCCGGCTTGGAGAAGACATCCCGTCAGGCGACGCTTCTGCGGGGGATCGCTCCGCGCGTCGCCCAACTGTGAATCCGAGGCGCCGCAGAACTTGGCGCGCTTGATGTGTGTTGAAGTCGGCCCTGTCGAGCCCGGTGACGAGGCTGATCACCTGCTTCGGAGGAAACCGACGGCCGCCGACCACAACGAAGTGGTCGCCGAGCGGCTCTGGTAACACCTCTCGGAGCGCGCGTTCGACGTCGCCCTGGCTGAGCGCAAAGGAGTGGTGCGCGATCAGCGCTTGTACTTGTGCCATACTTACTGCATTGTACCACCTGAGGGCTCCCTGACGCCATCTGCTCTCGGCGTCACAATCCGGGCGTGACCGCTACCCGTCCGGCCCGGCAGCGCGTCGCGCTCGACGTTGACGATCTGTACGGGATCGACGAGTTGCTCACGCCCGACGAGCGCCTGGTGCGCAACACCGTGCGTGCATTTCTCGGCGATCGCGCTCTGCCGGCGATCGCCGAGCACTTCGAGCAGGGCACCTTCCCCCGTGAGCTGGTCGGCGGCCTCGCGGAGCTCGGACTCCTCGGCATGCACCTGCACGGTTATGGCTGCGCCGGCGCCAGCGCCGTCGCATATGGCGTGGCGTGCGAGGAACTCGAAGCGTGCGACAGCGGCCTGCGCTCGTTCGTGTCGGTGCAGGGGTCGCTCGCGATGTCGGCGATCCACTTTTTCGGCAGCGAGGCGCAGAAGGAGCGGTTCCTCCCCGAGCTCGCCGCGGGCCGCGCGATCGGCTGCTTCGCCCTGACCGAGCCGGACGCCGGATCAGATCCGGCGGTGATGCGCACCCGCGCGCGGCGCGATGACGGAGATTGGGTCATCAATGGCACAAAGATGTGGATCACCAACGGGTCCATCGCCGACGTCGCCGTCGTGTGGGCCGCGACGGACGAGGGCATCCGCGCGTTCCTCGTCGAGCGGAGCGCGCGCGACTTCAGCACGCGTGACATCCACGACAAGCTGTCGCTGCGTGCGTCGGTCACGTCCGAGCTGGCGTTCGACTCCGTGCGGGTCTCTGACGAGGCTCGCCTGCCCGAGGCCACCAGCCTCGGAGCCGCACTCGCCTGCCTCAACGAGGCGCGATACGGCATCGCCTGGGGCGCCATGGGTGCTGCGCGCTCATGTTTCGACACGGCCCTCGCGTACAGCCGCGAGCGCCACGCGTTTGGCAAGCCGATCGCAGCGTTCCAGATGACGCAGCAGAAGCTCGTCGATATGGCCACCGCTATCGTCCAGGGCCGCCTCATGGCGCACCGCCTCGGCACGCTGAAGGACGCCGGTGGCCTCCACCCGGTGCAGGTGTCCGTGGCGAAGCGTGCCAACGTGCGCGCGGCGCTCGACGTCGCGCGCACCTCGCGAACGATCCTCGGCGCCAACGGGCTCACCCTGCAGTACCCGGTGTCGAGGCACATGGCAAACCTCGAGACCGTGCTGACGTACGAGGGCACAGAAGAGGTGCACACGCTGATCGTCGGCCGCGCCCTGACGGGCCTCGACGCCTTCAGCTGAAGCTGCCTCCCCGGCACCGCCGCAATGGTCGTACGCTACGAGCGGGCTGCTGGAACCACGGCGTTGAGCGGTCGCGCACGCGACCTTTGGGGGGTGCCATGGACGTCACGGCTGAACAGTTGCAAGAGCAGATGGCGACGGCGCTCAGCGCTGGTGACGTGCCTGCATACTGCGCGGCGGAGGATGGCTTCGAGAACGCGCTGCTCGAACAGGCGAGTGCGCTGTTCCGGTCGGGGCAGTTCGCTGCCAGCGCGACCTATTACGAGGCCATGCGCCAGTTGAATGAGCAGTTGCTGGATGTCCTGAAGAGCCTGCCGGAAGCGACGGATGCCGCCGAGTCCGGCAACGGTCGCACTCCCATCGCCGCGGCCAGGGAGCGCGCTCCGAGCCTCCTCGCGAGCTGGGAAGCCATGCGGGACTTCGCCGCCGCCCACGCCCTGCGCTTGGACGGTCGATTCCAAGAGGCACAAACTCAGTTCCTGACCGCCGCGGCCGCGTTCGATCGGTCTGCGGAGGAACGACAGGCAGCAACCGCGCGCGCGACTGCGACATCGTGCGAGGGCTTCCAAAACCTGAAGCTTGGGTATTTCCGCGCTGCAGCCGCGAAGTTTCAGGGCGCAGAGGCCCAGTTCCAGCAGGCGGATCAGATTCAAGACACGGAATCGACCGGCGCCGTCGAAGACGCCGCCGCCAAGTCGATAGATGTGCAGTTCTCTCATGCCATGTACCTCACCGCTGCGTCACGTGCCGACCTGATCGAGGGGAGACCCAA